>JAVVFE010000239.1:0-5342 GCA_032251175.1 Thermohalobaculum sp. | reverse complement strand
GGTTGCTGACGCGCCCGAGGGTGCCGGGCACGCCGCCGCGACGCAAGCGTTATTTCCGTTCGGCAATATCGCAAAGCAGCGCCGCAAGGGCGTCAAGCTCGGCTGCCGCCGCCGTCTGCGCCGCCGCCTCGATCCGCCGGAAGCGGGCCAGCACCTCGTCGCCCAGCGGCGTCAGCGCGGCGCCTCCGCCGCGGCTGCCGCCCTTCGTCGCCTCGACCAGCGGCGTCCGGAAACACGCGTTCATGGTCTCCACCAGCAGCCAGGCGCGCTTGTAGCTCATGCCGAGGCGCCGCCCCGCGGCGGCGATCGAGCCGGTCTCGCGGATGCCGTCGAGGATGTCCGCCTTGCCCGGCCCGATGGCGATGTCGGGCGCCAGCACCACGCGCAGCCTGAGCCCCGTGGTCTTGTTGCCGCGCTTCACGCGGTGCCCGCCAGCGCCCGGATCTCGGCCAGGAGCGCCCGGGGCACATGGATGCCGGTCTGCCCGGTCTCGGCGCGGTTCTGGTGGCGCCGGGCGCCCGGCAGGCGCACGCCGGGCTGGGCCAGCATCTCGGCCAGGAAGCCCTCGACCCGGTCGCGCCAGGCGCCCGCACCGAAACGCTCGGGGTCGAGCGCGAGGATCAGCTCGCCACCCACCGGCGGGCCGCCGTCGTTCGGGCCGCGCCGCCCGGCCTCGGGGCTGAACACCTCGCCGATCAGGGCGCCGGCGAGCAGTTCGATCATCAGCGCGATGTTCGCGCCCTTATAGCCGCCGAAGGGAAGCTGCGCGCCCTTCAGCACCTCGGCCGGGTCGGTGGTGGGCTGGCCATCGGGGCCGAGCCCGGTGCCGGGCGGCACCGGCTTGCCCTCGCGCGCATGGATCGTCACGTCGCCGCGCGCCATCGCGGCGGATGCCTGGTCGAACGCCACCGGCGGCCCCTCGCGGCGCGGGAAGGCGAAGGCCAGCGGGTTGGTGCCGAAGAACGGCTTCGTGCCCCCCGCGGGGGCGACCATCGGGGTCGCGCAGGTGCAGGCGAGCGCGGCGAGGCCATGCGCCGCCAGCGCCTCGACCTCGGGCCACAGCGCCGCGAAATGGTGGATATTGACCAGCGCCAGCGCCGCCACGCCCTGGGCGCGCGCGGCCTCGACCAGCGGCGCACGCCCGGCTTCGATCGCCAGCGGCGCGAAGCCGCGGCGCCCGTCGACCCGGACGATGCCGGGCGCCGGGCGCGTCACCACCGGCACGGCGGCGCCATCGACCTTGCCCGATTTCAGCGAGGCGACGTAGCCGGGCAGGCGGAACAGCCCGTGGCTTTCGGCGCAGTCGGCCTCGGCTGCCAGCATCACGCCCGCCACGGCCTCGGCATTCGCCCGGTCGCAGCCATGCCGCGTCAGCGCGGCGAGCGCGAGCGCGCGCGCCTCGGCCAGCGTGATTGTCTCGCGATCGGTGTCCATGTGAAGCCTCCCCTGCCGCGCGCCGCGACCGGGCCACCCCGGCCTCCGCCGCCGCAATCGCCCCCGCGTAACGCGGCGCCTGTCGTGTGGCGCGACTAGACCATCCCGGCCACCACCTCGCAAGCGCGGGGCGCGCTTCTCCGGGCCGCCCGAAGGCGCTACATTCGGGGGGAGGTTCGGAGAGCGCGATGACCGCAACAGACAGCAGCACAGCCGAGATCCTGGCCCCCGGCACCCCCGGTGGCGAGCAGGCGCGGCGCGTGCGCGGGCCCGGCTGGATCAGCCGCAACCGCGCGGCGCTGGCCGCGGCACGGCGCCTTGGCGCCACCGTCGTCATGGTGGCGCCGCCGCCCGCGCGCATTCCGCTCGCGCTCGCCTGCCTCGCGATCGACGGCGCGCTGTGGGCCGAGGAGGCGCGGCGCGGGGCGCGCGACGACGGGGCGGGGCTCGCGCTCGGCGGGGCAGGGCTTGCGCTGGAAGCCGTGGCGCTGGCGGCGGCGATGGCATCGGCGCCCGCGGCACTGGCACGTCATGCGCCACGCATCCTGGCCGCGCGCCGCATCCTCGCCCGGATCGAGGCCAGCCGGCGCTGAGACTGCCCCCGCCAAGGCCCTTGCCAGCGGACTGCCATGCGGATCACCTGCCGGTTGACGGCTTGAGGCGGGGGAATTGGGGCGGGGGAACACGGCATGCAGGACTGGTCCAAGGGCGCCGCCATCGTGCGCGGCGAGATCGTGCCGATCGCCGAGGCGCGGATCGGCGTGACCGACTGGGGGCTCACGCGTTCGGACATCACCTATGACGTGGCGCCGGTGCTGGATGGCGCCTTCTTCCGGCTGCCCGACTATCTGCGCCGCTTTGCTGCCTCGCGCGCGGCCTTGCGCCTTGCGATCCCCGAGGACGACGCAGCGATCCGCGCCGCGCTCCACGCCATCGTCGCGCGGGCCGGGCTGCGCGACGCCTATGTCGCGATGGTCGCCAGCCGCGGCAGCCCGGGCGTGCCCGGCAGCCGCGATCCGCGCACCTGCGTCAACCACTTCTATGCCTGGTGCGTGCCCTATCTGCGGGTGATCCCCGCCGAGGTCGCGGCGCGCGGTGCGCGGCTGTGGGTTGCAAAAGGCGTGCACCGCATCCCCGAGGACAGCGTGAACCCGCGCGCCAAGAACTATCACTGGGGCGATTTCACCCAAGCCCTGTTCGAGGCCTACGACCACGGCGCCGACACCGCGGTGCTGACCGATCACGCCGGCAACGTGGCCGAGGGGCCGGGCTTCAACGTGTTCTGCGTGACGGCCGGGCGGGTGGTGACACCGCGCGGCCATTGCCTCGAAGGCATCACGCGCCAGAGCGTGCTGGAGGCGGCGGCCGAACTGGGGCTGGGCACCGAGGTCCGCGACCTGCCGCTGGCCGAGTTCCTCGATGCCGACGAGGTCTTTACCGCGACCACCGCCGGCGGCCCGGTGCCGGTGGTGCAAGTCGATGGCCGGATCTACGGCAATGGCGCCGAGGGGCCGCTGACCGCGCGCCTGCGCGCGCGCTATTGGCAGATGACGCAGCGCCCCGACCTGCGCGACGCCGTGGTCTACGGCTGAGCCCCGCCAGCGCCCGCCATGCCGTCGCGCCTTGCATCGCGCGCGGCTTTCGGACATGGTCCGCGCGACCGCACGCGAGGGGGAGAGCCGCATGACCGAGAGCGCGAGAGCCGCCGACGCCGCCCCCCTCTACCCCCGGGTCCTGCTCAAGCTTTCAGGCGAGGCGCTGATGGGCGACCAGGGCTTTGGCCTGCACCCGCCCACGGTCAGCCGGCTGGCGCAGGAGGTCAGGCGCGCCCACGAGCGGGGGATCGAACTGTGCCTGGTGATCGGCGGCGGCAACATCTTCCGCGGCCTGTCGGGCGCGGCGCAGGGCATGGACCGGGCGCAGGCCGACTACATGGGCATGCTGGCGACGGTGATGAACGCGCTGGGCATGCAGTCGGCGCTCGAGGGCATCGGCATCCACACCCGGGTGCAGTCGGCGATCCCGATGGACACGGTCTGCGAGCCCTATATCCGCCGGCGCGCCATGCGCCACCTGGAAAAGGGCCGCGTGGTGATCTTTGCGGCGGGTACCGGCAACCCCTATTTCACCACCGACACCGCCGCGACCCTGCGGGCGATGGAGATGAGCTGCAACGCGATCTTCAAGGGCACCAGCGTCGACGGCATCTACGACAGCGACCCCAAGCTGAACCCGCAGGCGCAACGCTACGACCGGATCAGCTATGACGAGGTGCTGTCGCGCAATCTGAAGGTGATGGACGCCTCGGCCATCGCGCTGGCGCGTGACAACGATCTGCCGATTGTGGTCTTTTCGCTGCGGCAGGAAGGCGCCATGACCGACGTGCTGTATGGCCGGGGACGCTATACGGTGGTCGGGCCCTGACCGGGCCGCGCCGCACGAGAGAGACGGAAGGGACGGGATACCGGCATGTCCGACGAGATCGAGATCGACACCGACGACATCGCGCGCCGCATGGACGGTGCGCTGGCGGCGCTGCGCACCGAATTCGCGAGCCTGCGCACCGGCCGCGCCTCGGCCAGCATGCTCGAGCCGATCATGGTCGATGCCTATGGCGCGATGACGCCGATCAACCAGGTCGCGACGGTGAACGTGCCCGAGCCGCGGATGATCACCATCGCGGTGTGGGACAAGGCGCTGGCCAGCAAGGTCGAGAAGGCGATCCGGGCCTCGGGCCTGGGCATCAACCCGGTGGTCGACGGCACGCTGATGCGCCTGCCGATCCCCGAGCTGAACGAGGAGCGCCGCCGCGAATTGACCAAAGTTGCCGGCCAGTATGCCGAGCATGCGCGGGTGGCGATTCGCAACATCCGCCGCGACGGGATGGACCAGATCAGGAAGGCCAAGGCGCAGGGCATGTCGGAAGACGACCAGAAGCTGTGGCATGACGAGATCCAGTCGATGACCGATGCGGCGATCAAGAAGGTCGATACCGCGCTCGACACGAAACAGGCCGAAATCATGCATGTCTGATCCGTCGGGCCCCGCCGCCATTGCGGGCGCCGAGGCACGCGGGCAGATCGAACGAGGGTGGGCGGGATGCAGGCAATCGACGTCGCGGCCGGGCAGGGCATGCCTGCGCATGTCGCGATCATCATGGACGGCAACGGACGATGGGCGCAGCGCCGCGGGCTGCCGCGCTCGGCCGGGCACATCGCCGGCGTCGGCCGGCTGCGCGAGATCGTGCGCGCGGCATCGGATCTGGGCCTGAGCGCGCTGACGGTCTTTGCCTTCTCGACCGAGAACTGGCGCCGGCCGGACTACGAGGTGCAGGTCCTGATGCGCCTGTTCCGCCGCTTCGTGGTGCGCGAGGTCGACGAGCTGGATACCATGCACGCGCGCGTGCGCTTCATCGGACAGATCGACCGCCTGCCCGCCGACCTGCGCCGGACCATGGCGCAGATGGAGGCGCGGACGGCGCGCAACACCGGGCTGACGCTGCAGATCGCAGTCTCCTACGGCGCGCGGGCCGAGATCGCCGACGCGACCCGCCGGATCGCGGCCGAGGTGGCGGCGGGGCGGCTCGACCCTGCCGCGATCACCGACGAGACCATCTCGGCGCATCTGTGGACCGCCGGGACCGCCGACCCGGACCTCGTGATCCGCACCAGCGGCGAGATGCGGATCTCGAACTTCCTGCTGTGGCAGTCGGCCTATGCCGAATATGCTTTCGTCGACGAGTGCTGGCCCGATTTCTCGGCCGACCGCTTCCGCGCGGTGCTGTCGGGTTTCGCCGCGCGCGAGCGGCGCTTCGGCGCGGTCAGCTCGGCGGTCTGAGGCGCCGGTGTCCGCCGCCGCGCGCAGCCCGGGCGCCCAACGCTTTGCCGACCTGCGGGCGCGCATCCTGT
>JAVVFE010000238.1:0-5381 GCA_032251175.1 Thermohalobaculum sp. | reverse complement strand
CCGGTCGAGCCGGACCGGCCGTTCCACAACCTCTATGGCGTGACCGGGCTGATCGACATGCCCTCGGCCGAGATGCAGCCGGACGCGCAGATCAGCCTGACCGCGGCCTATTTCGGCGAGTATCTGCGCAACACGCTGTCGGCCCAGATCTTCCCGGGGGTCGAGGCGGCGTTCCGCTACAGCATCCTCGACGACTTCGGGCCGGGCGGGACCGGGAAGCTCTACGACCGCAGCTTTGACATCAAGCTCAGGGTGGTGCGCGAATCCGAGATCTGGCCGAACGTGGTGGTGGGCTTCCAGGACTTTCTCGGCACCGGCGTGTTCTCGGCCGAATACATCGCCGCGACCAAGCGGTTCTTCGACGGCAGCGTGGTGCTGACCGGCGGGCTGGGCTGGGGGCGGCTGGGCAGCGCGGGGACGCTGTCGAACCCGTTCTGCGATGCCGTCGACCGGTTCTGCGACCGCGGCGGTTTCGACGGCGTCGGCGGCGAGGTCAATTTCGGGCGCTTCTTCCAGGGCGAGGACGCGGGCGTGTTCGGCGGCCTGCAATGGGACACGCCGATCGACAACCTGACGCTGAAGGCGGAGCTGTCGAGCGACGCCTATACGCAGGAGGAGGCCTCGGGCCAGTTCGACCGCGAGATCCCGGTGAACTTCTCGGTCGAATACCGCCCCGGCGGCGGGATCGAGATCGGCGCCTATTATCTGTATGGGTCGGAATTCGGCGTGCGCGTCACGATCTCGGGCAATCCGTTCGAGCCGCCGGCGCCGTTCGACCTCGAGCCCTCGGCCCTGCCGGTGCGCCAGCGCGACCTGCCCGCCAGCACCACGCCCGCGGTCGGGCTGGGGCGGACGGTCGATCTGGTCACCGGCACGGCGCCGGTGGTCGACTACCGCGAGGCGGGCATCCGGCGGGTGAGCCTCGAGACCGGCGCGGACGGGGTGCGCCGCGCGCGCGCGGTCCTGCCCGCGTCGGCCGACGACCTGTGCCCGGCCCGAACCGCGACCGGGATCGACGCCGAGCTGGAGCTGGTCGACCTGGTGACCTTTGAACGGGCCGACGGGCGCGTGATCTGCACCGTCGCGCTGCGCCCGGCGGGCGAGCGCGCGATCATGGCGGCGCGGCGCGCGGCGGCCGGGCATCCGACCGACTGGCACGACGATCCGGCCCAGCGCGAGCAGGCGGTCGCGGCGCTGGGGGCGGCACTGGCCGAGGACGGGCTGGACCTGTTCGGGATCGAGCTGTTCCCCACCCGGGTGCGGGTCTTCATCGAGAACCACCGGTTCTTCGCCATGCCCCGCGCCATCGGACGCACCGCGCGGGCGCTGACCCGGACCATGCCGGCCTCGGTCGAGCACTTCGAGATCGTGCCGGTCGAGAACAGCCTGCCGGTCGCGACCATCGCGCTGGACCGGGTCGATATCGAGGATTTCGCCGACCACCCGGACGCGGCCACCGACATCTGGGCGGCCTCGACGCTGGGGGAGGCGCCGAAGCCCGACTGGGGCGCGGTCGAGGGCACCAGCGCGCTGTTCCCGCGCGCGTCCTATTCGCTGAACCCCTATGTCCCGCTCAACGCCTTCGACCCCGACAGCCCGCTGCGCGCCGACCTGCAGCTTCTGGGGCTTGGCACGCTCGAGGTGCTGCCGGGCCTGTCGGGGTCGGTCGAGGTCTCGCAGCGCATCATCGGCAATCTGGACGATATCGAGCGGGAATCGGATTCGGTGCTGCCGCGGGTGCGCTCGGACCTGGCGGAATACCTCAAGACCGACACGCCGGTGCTGTCGCGGGTGACCGCCGACTACACCACCAAATTCGGCGACGACGTCTATGCGCGCCTGTCCGGCGGGCTGATCGAGCGGATGTTCGGCGGCGTCAGCGCCGAGGCCCTGTGGAAGCCGGTGGACCAGTCCTGGGGCGTCGGGGCCGAGATCAACTGGGTGCAGCAGCGCGATTTCGAGGGGTATTTCGGGTTCCAGGACTATGACGTCTTCACCGGCCATGCCTCGGTCTACTGGGACACCGGCATCTACGGCGTCACCACCCAGGTCGATGCCGGGCGCTACCTGGCGGGCGACTGGGGCGGCACCTTCTCGCTGACGCGACGCTTTGCCAATGGCTGGGAGATCGGTGCCTTCGCCACCTTCACCGACGTGTCGTTCGACGACTTCGGCGAAGGCAGCTTCGACAAGGGCATCACGCTGACGATTCCGTTCAATTGGGTGCTGCCCTATGAGGGGCGCAGCGCCTATTCGACGACGATCCGGCCGGTCACCCGCGACGGCGGCCAGCGGTTGAACGTGGCGAACCGGCTGTATCCCACGGTGCGCGACAATGACCGGGGCGGGCTGCGGACGCGCTGGGGAGGGTTCTGGGAATGAGCGGCCCCGGCATCCGTCCCGCCATCCGCCGCGCCGCAGCGCCGCGGGCCGCGCTGGTCGCGGCCGGCCTGATGCTGGCGGGCTGCGGCTCGGAGGGGGCGGGGCCGCTCGGCGATCTGGCCGGGCTGGTGGCCGCGAGCGTGCGCGGCGCCCCCGACACGCCGACCGAGGCGGCGCTGCCGCCGCCCGGCCCGATCGCGCCCGGCGTGCTGGACACCTCGGACCGGCCGATGATCGCGCTGACGCTGCCCGAGGTCTCGCGGCTGATCATGACCGCGGCGCCGGGCGCGGGGGACTACCTGAACTTTCAGGACCAGAACCGGCGCGGCATCCGGATGCTGGGCGGCGCGGTGGCGGGAACCTACGGCTTCGGCGTCGACCTGCTGGCGGTGCGCCATGGGGTCGACGACCCGATCGCACGGCCGACGCCGCTGGCCGACTGGCCGGGGCAGGTCGACCGGGAATACCAGTACCGGCTGCGGGATCTGGAGAACTACTCGATCACGGTGGCCTGCGTGTTCGACGTGGTGGTGCGCGAGACCATCGAGGTGATCGAGGCGCACGACACCGTGCGGGTGGCCGAGACCTGCACGAACCAGGCGCGCAGCTTCACCAACACCTATTGGGTCGAGCCCGCGACCGGCACGATCCGGCGCTCGGCGCAATGGACCGGCCCGACGATCCGGCCGGTGACGGTGGAACTGCTGCGCCCGGCCGCCAGCGGCTGAGCGCCCGGGGCCGCGATCCGGCCGCGCGCGGCTGTTGGCGCGGGTCTGCCCGGGCGGCGCCGCCACCGCGACCCGCGCCGGCGACGCGGAGGCCCCGATCGCGCCGAGCCGGCCGGCAACGCGATCCGGCTTGACGCCGGGACCGGCACGCGGGAGGTGATGGGGAAGCCGGCCGCCTGCGCGGGCTGCCGCACCGCCGCCGGCGCCGGGACCGCCGCCGCGGTGGCGACCCACAGGAGGGGGAGACATGCAGGACGCCTGGGACGCCGTCCACAGCGAGGCCGCGCGGCTGCGGGGGGTGCATCTGCGCGCGCTGTTCGCGGCCGACCCCGGGCGCTTTGCGCGGCTGTCGTTCCGGCTGGACGACCTGACCATCGACCTGTCGAAGGAAAAGCTCGATGGGGCCGCGCTGGGCGCGCTTCTCGACCTCGCCCGCGCGGCCGGGGTCGAGCGGTTGCGCGATGCCATGGCGGCGGGCGCGCCGGTCAACCTGACCGAGCGGCGCGCGGTCTTGCACATGGCGCTGCGCGGCAGCGTGCCGGCGCCGGCGGGCGACGACGTCGCGGCGGTGCTGGACCGCGTGCTCGACTTTGCCGAAGGCGTGCGGGCGGGCCGGATCGGGGCCGCGGGCGGGGCGTTCAGCGATGTCGTCAACATCGGCATCGGCGGCTCGGACCTCGGGCCCGCGATGGCGGCGCGGGCGCTGTCGCCCGACTGCGACGGGCCGCGGCTGCATTTCGTCTCGAATGTCGATGGCGCGCATCTGGCGGACACGGTCGGGCGCCTCGACCCGGCGCGGACGCTGGTGGTCGTGGCCTCGAAAACCTTCACGACGCTCGAGACCATGGCGAATGCGCGCCTCGCCCGCGACTGGCTGGGGGCGCATGCCGCGGGCCAGATGGCGGCGGTCTCGACCAACCTCGCCGCCTGCGCGGATTTCGGCATCCCCGCGGCGCGGGTGTTCGGCTTCTGGGACTGGGTGGGCGGGCGCTATTCGCTGTGGTCGGCGATCGGGCTGTCATTGGCAATCGGCATCGGGGCTGCGGGGTTCCGCGCCTTCCTTGCAGGCGCCGCGGCGATGGACCGCCACTTCCTGACCGCGCCGCTGGGGCAGAACCTGCCGGTGCTGCTGGCGCTGACCGGCATCTGGCGGCGCAACGCGATGGGCTGGCCCACGGTCGCGCTGATCCCCTACGACCAGCGGCTGGAGCGGTTCGCGGCCTATGTCCAGCAGCTCGACATGGAATCGAACGGCAAGCGGGTGACGCGCGAGGGCGCGCCCGTTGCCACCGCCACCGGGCCGGTGATCTGGGGCGAGCCGGGGACCAACGCGCAGCATTCCTTCTTCCAGCTTCTGCACCAGGGCACGGATGTGATCCCGGTCGATTTCATCGCCGCGGCCAAGCCCCGCGACGCCGATCCGGGGCAGCATGCGCTGCTGCTGGCCAACTGCTTCGCGCAGGGGCAGGCGCTGGCTTTCGGCCGCACGGCGGGCGAGGTCGAGGCCGAGATGCGGGCCGCCGGGCGGGACGCCGCCGAGATCGCGCGCCTCGTGCCGCACCGCACCTTCCCGGGCGACCGGCCCTCGACCACCATCCTGCACCGCAGCCTCGATCCCTTCGCGCTGGGTCGGCTGATCGCGCTGTTCGAGCACAAGGTGTTCGTGCAGGGTGCGGTCTGGGGGGTGAATTCGTTCGACCAGTGGGGGGTCGAGCTGGGCAAGGCGATGGCCGGCGCGCTGATCCCCGCGCTCCGTGACGGCGCCGCGGTCGAGACCGATGCCTCGACCGCCGGGCTGATCGAGACAGTGAAGGACCTGAGCCGATGACCGTGACCGAGATCTGCCGCCTTGCCCCCGTCGTGCCCGTGCTGGTGGTCGAGGACGCGGCCATCGCCGCACCGCTGGCGCGCGCGCTGGTGGCGGGCGGCCTGCGCGCGCTGGAGGTGACGCTGCGCACGCCGGCCGCGCTGGACGCGATCCGCGAGATGGTCGCGGCCGCGCCCGACGCCGTGGTCGGCGCCGGCACCCTCTTGACCCCCGCCGACATCGAGGCGGCGGTGGCGGCGGGCGCGCGCTTCGGCGTCTCGCCGGGGGCGACGGCGCGCCTGCTCGACGCGGCGGCCGCCGCCGGTCTGCCGATGCTGCCGGGGGTAGCGACGCCGTCCGAGGCGATGGCCGCGGCCGAGCGCGGCTGCGAGGTGGTGAAGTTCTTCCCGGCCGAGCGCAATGGCGGTGTCGAGACGCTGAAGGCCTGGGCCGGGCCGCTGGCC
>JAVVFE010000237.1:0-5392 GCA_032251175.1 Thermohalobaculum sp. | reverse complement strand
CCGCCGGTCTGGTCCGCTGCGGCCAGGCCGCACCACTGGTCCTCGGGCGCGGCGCGGGCCATGGCGACCGCGCGCTCCGCCATCTCGCCCAGCGTGGCCGCGCGCAGGTCCGAGGACGAGACGCAGGCCTGACCCCGCCCGACGATCACGCGCAGGCCCAGATCGGTGCCCTCGGCCCGCTCGGCCTCCTCGAGCGCGCGCCCCGAGACGCCGACCGAGGCCGACACGGCGCTGACCACCAGCGCATCGGCCTGATCGGCGCCTTCGCGCCGGGCGGCCTCGATCAGCCGGGCGGCGAGGTCGAGATGCTCGGCCCCGGTCATGCGCCCGCCACCAGGCGCACCAGCGCGTGCCCGATCAGCCCGACTGCAAGCGCGCCGATCGGGGCGATGGTCAGGATCATGCCCCAGAACCGCAGCCCCATCCGCCGCGGCAAGGCGACGAAATGCAGCCCGTGCATCACCCGCCCCGCCAGCAGCGCCAGCCCCGACAGGTGCAGCAGCCAGAGCGGCATCCCCATGCCCTCGGCGAGGCCAAGCAGGATCAGCCCGAGCGGCACGGTCTCGACCGCATTGCCATGCGCGCGGATCGCGTGTTCCAGCGCGGGCACGCCGCCCGAGCCGAGCGAAACGGAATGGCGCTGGCGGCGGCGCACCACCTCGTAGGACAGCGCAAGCAGCCACAGACCGAACAGCCCGGCATAGAGCGCGGTGACAGGGAGGGCGGACATGGGACGCGGGATCCTCTCGCTTCGACGGGCCTGGCGCGCGCAGCGCGCACCGTCTCAGCCACATAGCGCCGGAGCCGAGCCGAGGGAAGCCTGTCGCGGGGGCGGGGCGCGCGCACGGACCGCGGCCCGCTGCGCGGGGCCGGCGCGGGCGGTCAGCCGCGCGCGAAATCGTCCTGGTAGCGGATGATGTCGTCCTCGCCCAGATAGACGCCCGACTGCACCTCGATCAGCCGCAATTCGACCTTGCCGGGGTTCTCGAGCCGGTGAACCGCGCCGAGGGGCACATAGATCGACTGGTTCTCGGTCAGCAGGCGCACGTCGTCGTCGACGGTGATCCGCGCGGTGCCGGCGACCACCACCCAGTGTTCGGCGCGATGGACATGGCTTTGCAGCGACAGCCGCGCGCCGGGGCGCACGACGATCTGCTTGACCTGGAACCGGTCGCCCAGCGCCAGCGTCTCGTACCAGCCCCAGGGGCGATAGCTGCGCGGGAACTCGGTCGCCTGCGGCGCGCCCGCGGCCTTCAGTGCATCGACCGCAAGGCGCACGTCCTGCCCCCGCGCCATGTCGGCGACCAGCACGCCGTCGCGGGTCGCGACCGCCACGATGTCGCTGAGCCCGAGGCCGACGAGGCGCGTGTCGGGATCGTCGCAGCGCAGCAGCACATTGGCGCAGTCGATCGCCACCGCACCGCCTTCGGCGACCACGCCGGCGGCGTCGGGCGCGCTCTCCTGCCAGACGGTG
The DNA here is from genome assembly GCA_032251175.1 of Thermohalobaculum sp. Taxonomy (GTDB): domain Bacteria; phylum Pseudomonadota; class Alphaproteobacteria; order Rhodobacterales; family Rhodobacteraceae; genus Thermohalobaculum. The sequence continues at coordinate 3,918 of JAVVFE010000237.1, read as the reverse complement.
CGCCAGTTGCCGAGATCGTTCCAGCCGCAGGCGATCGGGACGACCTTGCCGGCGACATGCTCCATGATCGCATAGTCGATCGAGATGTCGGGGCTTTCGGCGTATTCGGCAGCACCCAGGCGGAAGAAATCGAGGTCCCGCACCCCGGCAGCGACCGCCGCCCGGGCCGCGGCCAGAACCGCGGGCGCGTGTTCGGCGAACGCGTCGAGCACACGTTGCGCGCCGAACAGGAACATCCCCGAATTCCACAGATACCGCCCCGAGGCCAGCATCCGGGCCGCGCGCGCGGCATCGGGCTTTTCGACGAAGCGCAGGAAATCGAGCACCTCGCCGGCGGCGTCTTCGGCCAGTTCGACGTAGCCATAGCCGGTCTCGGGCCGGTCCGGCCGGATGCCGAAGGTGACCAGCGCCCCCGCCGCCGCGGCCCCGCTGCCTGCCGTCACGGCCGCGTGGAAGGCCGCGTCGTCGCGCAGGACATGGTCGGACGGCAGCACCAGCAGCAGCCCGCCGGGGTCGTCGGCCGCGACGATCAGCGCCGCGGCGCAGATCGCGGGCGCGGTGTTGCGGCCGTCCGGCTCGACCACGATGCGACCGGCGCGCTGGCCCGCGCGCGCGGCCTGCTCGCCCACCACGAACCGGAAGTCCTGATGCGTCAGCAGGACGGGGGCGGCGTAGCCGGCGCCAGCGACGCGCTTGAGCGTGCGCTCGAACAGCGAGCCGCCGGGCAGCAGGTCGGTGAACTGCTTGGGATGGGCCTTGCGCGACACCGGCCACAGCCGGGTCCCCGACCCGCCGCACATGATGACCGGGTGGATCCGGGCGCGATGCGGCATCACGGTCTCCTCACGGATGGCCGACGGGCGGCCCGGTCCGGCATCGGCGGTTGCGCGATCAGTGCGTCCAGGCGATCCGCCGGTCGTGCGCGTAGTTGCCGCCATAGCCCTGCGGGCGGATCGTTTTGGCGCGCGTCTTCGGTTCCTCGACCCGGTGGGGGATGCCGTGGCGGACGGCGTAGTCGACCGCCGCCTCGCGCGTCGGGAAGCTCAGCCGGACCTGCGAGGCCATGTCGCCCGAGCTGGTCCAGCCCATCAGCGGGTCGATCGCCTTGCGATCGGCGGGCTCGAACTCGAGCACCCAGCGCCGCGTGTTGCCCTCGCCCGAGGTCATGGCGCTTCTTGCCGGGAGATAGATGCGTGCGCTCATCGCGGGCCTCGTGTCGTCGCAGCGGGTGGGTGCGCGGCGGATGGGTTTGCAGAGGGGGTTCAGGTGCGGCCGATGGTATCGCGGGATTTGGCGTCGAAGGCAAGCCGCATCGCGCCGCAGGACGGGACGCCGGCACCCTGCCCCCGACCCACCGGGCACAAAAGGTTCAACCGCCGGCGCCGACAATCGGCGCCACGGTGAGGAGCGAGAGCTTTCGGGGAGATCACGCCGCCAACCTGATGCAGGGAGCGAGGGTGGGGTGGATGTTGCATCAAGCTGGCGGCGATCTGCTGCTTGCAACACCCTGATACACCTTTAACGCGAGCAGCGTCAACCGCCGCACGTCGATGAAACGATATCGTGAGCGGAAATCGTTAACGTTCAGTTAATGTTCCGATCCGTGATTGCCGTGCTCCTCCGAAGGCGCCATATCTGTCGCCCAGAAGCAGGAGGCTGTCCGATGAGCATCACGCTGCCGACCCCGAATCGCCCGGCGCGCGAGAAGCTGGAGGGCGGCCGGCGACTGGTCATGCAGACCCCGTTCGCGCCGGCCGGCGACCAGCCGCACGCCATCGCCGAGCTGGCCGAGGGCATCGCCGCCGGCGAGCGCGACCAGGTTCTGCTGGGGGCGACCGGCACCGGCAAGACCTTCACCATGGCCAGGGTGATCGAGGCGACCCAGCGCCCGGCGATCATCCTCGCGCCCAACAAGACGCTGGCCGCCCAGCTCTACGGCGAGTTCAAGTCGTTCTTCCCGGACAATGCGGTCGAGTATTTCGTGTCATACTACGACTACTACCAGCCCGAAGCTTATGTCCCAAGATCAGACACTTACATCGAGAAGGAATCGCAGATCAACGAGCAGATCGACCGGATGCGCCACTCGGCGACCCGGGCGCTGCTGGAGCGCGACGACGTCATCATCGTCGCCTCGGTGAGCTGCATCTACGGCATCGGCGCGGTCGAGACCTATGGCGCGATGACCCAGGACCTGGTCGCCGGCGCGCTGCACGACATGCAGGCGGTGACACGCGAACTGGTGGCCCAGCAATACCGCCGCAACGATGTCGCCTTCCAGCGCGGCGCCTTCCGGGTGCGGGGCGATGCGCTGGAAGTCTGGCCCGCGCACCTGGAAGACCGTGCGTGGCGCTTCAGCTTCTTCGGCGACGAACTTGAATCCATTACCGAGTTCGACCCCCTGACCGCCGAGCGCACGGACCGGCTGGAGCGGGTGCGGATCTATGCCAATTCGCACTATGTCACCCCCCGCCCGACACTCAACCAGGCGGTGAAAGGCATCCGCGAGGAGCTGCGCGTCACGCTCGACCGGCTGACCCGCGACGGCAAGCTGCTCGAGGCCCAGCGGCTGGAACAGCGCACCAATTTCGACCTCGAGATGATCGAGGCCACCGGGGTCTGCAACGGCATCGAGAACTATTCGCGCTACCTGACCGGGCGCAAGGCGGGCGAGCCGCCACCCACCCTGTTCGAATACATCCCCGACACCGCGCTGGTGTTTGCCGATGAAAGCCACGTCACCGTGCCGCAGCTTGGCGGCATGTATCGCGGTGACTATCGGCGCAAGTCCACGCTGGCGGAATACGGCTTTCGCCTGCCGTCCTGCATGGACAACCGGCCGCTGAAATTCGAGGAATGGGACGCGATGCGCCCGCAATCGGTGTTCGTGTCGGCGACGCCGGGGCCGTGGGAGATGGAGCGCACCGGCGGCGTGTTCGTCGAGCAGGTGATCCGCCCGACCGGCCTGGTCGACCCTGAGGTCGAGATCCGGCCGGTGAAGACGCAGGTCGACGACCTGCTGGACGAATGCCGCAAGGTGGCGGCGGTGGGGGGCCGCGTGCTCTGCACCACGCTGACCAAGCGGATGGCCGAGGACCTGACCGAATACCTGCACGAACAGGGCATCCGGGTGCGCTACATGCATTCCGACATCGACACCATCGAGCGCATCGAGATCATCCGCGACCTGCGGCTTGGCGCCTTCGACGTGCTGATCGGCATCAACCTGCTGCGCGAGGGGCTCGATATCCCCGAATGCCAGTTGGTGGCGATCCTCGACGCCGACAAGGAGGGCTTCCTGCGGTCCGAGACCTCGCTGATCCAGACCATCGGCCGCGCCGCGCGCAATGCCGAAGGGCGGGTGATCATGTATGCCGACCGCAAGACCGGCTCGATGGAACGCGCGCTGGCCGAGACCGACCGCAGGCGCGCGCGGCAGGTCGCCTACAATCTCGAACACGGGATCACGCCCGCCTCGATCCGCAAGAACGTCGACGACATCCTCAAGGGGCTCTACGACGGCGACGCCGACATGGCGCGGGTGACGGCGACGATCGATCAGGCGGTGGCGGCACGCGGCGGGACCAACCTTGCGGCGGTGCTCGACGGGCTCAGGCGCGACATGATGAAGGCGGCCGAGAACCTGGAATTCGAGGAGGCCGCGCGCCTGCGCGACGAGCTGCGCCGGCTCGAGGCGATGGAGCTTGCGGTGGCCGACGACCCGCTGGCCCGGCAGACCGACCTCGAGCAGAAGGTTGCGGTCAGCGTGAAGCCGCGCTCGACCGCCGGGCGCCCGGGCACGCACGACGTCAAGGCCAAGGCACGCAAGAAGCGGTGAGGCGGGCGGGCCGCGCGCCCCGGTGGCAGGGCCGGCCCGCGAGCGGCAGCGCCCGCGAGCGGGAGCCGGGACGCAGTATG
>JAVVFE010000236.1:0-5409 GCA_032251175.1 Thermohalobaculum sp. | reverse complement strand
CTGGCTGTCCAGTGCTCGGGGTCTTTTGACGATAGGGGGAACGCGTAATGGCGAGGTCGTTCGATTTCAGTGGCTGCTCGACGACGCTTTCGCCCGGCGCGGTGGTGCATTGGGACAATACCGTGCGCGCCTTCCTGGCGCACGGCGCAAGCACGCCCGACCATCTGGCCGCGACGCTGGCCGCCGCACCCGATTTCGCACAAGGCCATGCCGCCCGCGGTCTGTTCTGCCTGCTGCTGGGCCGGCGCGAGATGGTCGAGACGGCGCGCGAGGCGCTGACCGCGGCGCGCGCGGCCGCGGCGCGCATCCCGCCCGACCCGCGCGAAGCGGTGTATCTCGACGCCCTCGACGACTGGATGGGCGGCAGCCCCTCGGCCGCGGCGGCGTCGAGTGTGGGCAGGCAGACCTCGTCGAGATAGGCGTCCGCCCAGCCGGCATAATCGGGCGGGATGGCATGGGCGCCAAGATAGGTCGTGCGCACCCGGACCGGTCGCGCGCGGCCGAGCATGCGCGCGACGCGCAGCATCCGCAGTTCGGTCTCGGCGTCGAGGCCGTAGCCCGACTTGATCTCGATGGTCGCGACCCCCTCGGCGATCAGCGCGTCGAGCCGCGGCAGCGCGCCGGTCAGCAGCTCGGCCTCGCCGGCCGCGCGCGTGGCTGCCACCGTCGAGACGATGCCGCCCCCGGCGCGGGCGATCTGTTCGTAGGTGGCGCCTTCGAGCCGCATCTCGAACTCGCGCGCGCGGTTGCCGCCGAACACCAGATGGGTGTGACAGTCGATCAGCGCGGGGGTGATCAGCCGCCCTTCCGCATCATCGCGCGCGATGCCGGACAGATCGCCGGGCAGGTCGGCCTCGGCCCCCGCCCAGGCGATGCGCCCGCCCCGCAGCAGCACCGCGCCGCGCGGGATCAGGCCGTAGGGGGCGCCGTCCGGCACCATGGTCGCGAGCGCCACGTTGGCGATGAGGCGGGTTGAGGACGGCATCTGCGAACCTCGCTCGATTCGGGGCGCGTGTGGGGTGTATGCGGGTTATTATGTATAGTCATAATATCGCCGTGTCAAAGCTTGCAAGACGCAGCGGGATCCTGCCCCCAGTCAGCCCCCGGATCGGCCGCACGTGCCTGTTCCGCCGGGATATCTGCCGCCGGCCTGCGCGGACGGATGCCCGCAGGCCGCGCCGGCCAGGCGCGCGGCCCGTCAGCCGCGCGGGCCGGATGTGCGCGGCCCGTCAGCCGCGCCGGGCGCGGACCAGCACCGCACCGTCCGCGGCCTTCAGGACAAGCGCGCCGGTCGGGTCGATGTCGAAGCCCGTAGCGTCGGCCAGCGCCTTGAAAAGGCGGCGCTCCTGCGTCATCAGCGCCGGCTCGCAGGCCATCATCGTCGCCGCCAGGGGGCCGATGCCGAGCGATTCGCCGGTCAGGCTGAAGCCCCCTGAGTAGCGATTGCAGCCGCCGCTGCCCCAGACCTGCCCCTCGGCGAAGCCGAGCGTCACGCCGGACGCGTCGATCACGCCGCCACCGGCGATGTCCTCGACCACCCAGTCCGGCCCGGCCAGCAGGGCCGCGGGCTCGCCGCCGCAGCCGCGCAGCAGCCGCCCATCGGTCTCGACTGTCACGACGGCGGGATGGGGCATTCCGGTCGCGTCGTCGCGGCACAGCCGGTCCTCGATCCGGACCACGGCCGCGGGGTCGGCGAGGCGAAGGACGCGCGCGCCCTCCTCGCGGGTCGCCGCGGGCAGGTCGGCCTCGCGCCGGGTGGCGCCGAAATCGGTGACCAGCGTGATCCGCCCCTCGGCGATCGAAAGGTTCCAGCCCGGCTCGTTGCCCCGTGCGCGGAACGGCGCCTCGGGCTGCGGCACGGCGACGGCGCAGGGCGGCAGCGCCTCGCCCTTCAGGCTGACCATCGCCTCGGCGCCCTTGCTCCACAGGAAGGTCGTCGGATCGCCCGGCGCCTCGAAGCGCGCACCCGAGGCGGCGGGGACGGGGGCAAGGGCCACACGTTCGGCCCCGCGCGTGATTGCCGCGCCGTCCGGGCCGATCTCGAGGGCAAGCTCGCTCGCGCCGCAGCGCAGCGCCTGCCGGAAGCCCGCGGCAGGGAACGGCGAAAGCGCGACCGCGCCCGCCGCGCCGTCGGCCGCCGCGACCGCCACCGGCCCGCCCAGCCAGAGCGGCACCGCGCCGTCGAAGATCGCGGCGCGCAGGCTGACATCGGCCCCGGCGGGCACGTCGAGCGCAAAGGGGATGGGCACCTGGCGACGGGCGGTGTCGACCCGCGCCTCGGCCAGCAGCGCGCCATCGGCGTCGCGCGCCTCGACCACCGCCAGCGCGTCGGGCGGCAGCGCGATGCGGGCGCGATAGCTCAGCGTGCCCGCGACCGGCCGGGTCTCGCCCGGCCGCGGCGCCGCAGCCCCGCTGTCCGGCGGCGGCGTCTGCGCCCGGCTCTCCGCCGCCCCGCCCGCAATGCCCAGCGCCGCCAGCACTGCCAGCGCCATGCCTGCCAGCCCCTGTCCGCACCATGCCATGAAAGCCCCCCCGCCCGATGCCGCCGATCATGTGGGAGAGTAGCACGCCGCGGCGCGATTCACGCGCCCGGATCGGCATCCTCGCCGCGCCCGGCCAGCAGGTCGTCCTCGCGCGAGACCATCCGAAAGCCCAGCCCCGGGTGCGACAGGCGCACATGGGTCAGCGCCTGCGGCCCCAGCCAGGTGCGTCGCTCGATCACGAAGACCGGCTCGTCGGGCTGCAGGCGCATGTGGTCCCGCTCGGCATCGCTGGGCGGGGCGGCGCTGAAGATGTGCTCGCAGCGCGAATAGGGCACCTGCATGACCAGCCATTCGTTCGGCCCGACCGCCTCGAAATCGACCGCCCGCGCGGCCGGCAGCGCCGCGAGGTTGATCAGCCGGTCCTCGAGCTGCCAGGGCGTGCCGTCCGCCAGATGCAGGCAGCGCAGATGCAACAGCGGCGTGCCGCGCGGCACGTCGATCAGGCTTGCGCTGGCCGCATCCGCCCGCGTCTCGGCCCGGTCGAGCAGGACGTAGCCATAGCGCCGCCCGCCCTGCTCGATCTCGGCCCGCACGATCGGGATCTGCACCGTCGCGCCCCGGGTCTGGCGCAGCGCAACCCGCGTGCCCGCCTTGCGCCGCCGCTCGAGGATGCCGAGGTCGGCCAGCTCCTGCAGCGCCCGGTTCACCGTCGAACGCGAGCAGCCATAGTCGCGCGCCAGGTCCTCCTCGTTCGGGATCAGGTCGCCCGCCGCCCAGTCGCGGCGGATGATGCCGTCGAGGATCTTCGCCTTGATGCTGCGATAGGTGACCACGCCCGCCCCGCTCTAGATCCGGCCGACCAGATCGGTCATCGCCGCGCGATAGCCGGCCTCGACCGCCTCGCGCGCGATGTGGCGCCCGTCGCGCACCATGTGCCGCCCGGCCGACCAGACATCGCGCACCGCCGCCCCGGCCGCGCCGAAGATCCAGCCATCGAGGACCTGCCCGGGCCTCAGCCCGGCGAAGGCGAGGTGATCGGCGTCGAGCATCACGAGGTCCGCGAGCATCCCCGTGCGGATCGCCCCGGACGGGCGCCCCAGCGCCTGCGCGCCGCCCGCCAGCACCCGCGAGTAGAGCGTCTCGCCGACCGACCCCGGCGCCGTCAGCAGCACGTTGCGCGCGAGATCGCGCAGGCGCTGGCTGTATTCCATCTGCCTGAGTTCGGCCGCGACGCCGATCTGCACGTTCGAATCCGAGCCGATGCCGATCGCGCCGCCCGCGGCGAGGTAACCCGGGCCGTTGAACGGCCCGTCGCCCAGATTGGCCTCGGTGATCGGGCAGAGCCCGGCGACCGCGCCCGAGCGGGCGAGCGCCTCGGTCTCGGCCGGCGTCATATGGGTGGCGTGGATGAAGCACCAGCGCGGCCCGATGTCGAGCGCGCCCAGCAGCCATTCGACCGGCCGCGCGCCCAGCCAGGCCTGCACGTCCGCGACCTCCCTGGGCTGCTCGGCCGCGTGGATGTGCATCTGGCGGCCCGGATACCGGGCGGCAAGCGCCATGAGCTGGTCGGGCGTCGTGGCGCGCAGCGAATGCGGCGCGATGCCCAGCCTTGCGTCGGCCGGCATGTGCTGCGCGAGCAGCGCCTCGGCCGCCTCGACCAGAGCCGAGAACCGGTCGAGATCGCAGCCGAAGCGCAATTGCCCGCCCGCGAGCGGCTGCCCGCCCGCCCCGCCATGGCTGTAGAGCACCGGCAGATGCGTGAGCCCGATGCCGGTCTGCGCCGCCGCCGCCATGATCCGCCCCGAGGTCTCGGCCAGCGCGTCATAGGTCGCGCCGCCCGGGCGGTGGTGGACATAGTGGAATTCGGCGACGCTGGCGAAGCCCGCCTCCTGCATCTCGACGAAGGCGAGGGCCGCGATCGCCTCGATCTGGTCGGGCGTCAGATGGTCGAGGAAGCGATACATCAGGGCCCGCCAGCTCCAGAAATTGTCGCGACCCTCGACGCGGTGCTCGGTCATCCCCGCCATCGCGCGCTGGAAGGTGTGGCTGTGCAGGTTCGAGGGCGCGGCCAGCAGGATGCCGCCCCGCCGCCCCGCCGCCGGGACCCCGGTGCGGACGGCGCCGATCATGCCGTCGGCGGCGATATCGAGCTCGACCGCGTCGACCCAGCCCTCGGGCAGTCGCGCGTGGCGTGCAAAGACGGTGGTCATGGGTCGGGTCCGCTGGTTGGGTGGCGATCGGTATTATGTATAGACTTAATTATCGCATGACAACCTGAAAGCACGAGCGGAACGTCCACTCCGCGACACCGCACAGCGGACCGACGGCGACGCCCCCGCCTGCCGGAACGCTTGTTGCGAGCGATCATCCTGCCGATTCCGGGTCACCGAGCAAGGCCGCGTCAGCGTTATTTGGCACCGTTTACCGGTTGATCCGAGCGCAGCGACCGCAACGCGATGTCAGAGTGCTGCGTGTCTCGATGCCGAGGGCACGAGGCGCTCAGCCCTGTGGACATCGCGGGTGTCGACCATCTCGGCCGCAACGGCATCCAGAACGATTCTGGACGCGACGCATGCCTGACGCGCAATTATTTTATTTAATTTAGTTTTACGTAATTATAATTTACTTATTTATTGCTACTTGATTCAAAATAATATAAAAATGCATCATCAATGCAAACGAGATTGCAATTGATATTAATAGCGAATCTATGGAATAAATTGACGAATTTTTGTTAATTATATTGAAATAAACTGCAAAATTATTGGATCTTAGCAAGATAAAAATCGGAATTAATAATAAATATCTACCATTTTTAACAATTTTTACGTTGGTAATTAAAATAATAGATATAAATATTATATCATAAGAATGCATTGGCACCAAAAATATCGCCATCAATACAACTGCGCACAGCATCATTGAT
>JAVVFE010000235.1:0-5463 GCA_032251175.1 Thermohalobaculum sp. | reverse complement strand
CAGCGTGAGAGCGGGGCGCGTGGAATGGCGGCGATCGAGGCATGGCGGCGACTGCGGCGCGATGGCGCAGGGTGGGCCTGCGCCGTGCTGGCGGTTGTGGTCGCGCTGTTCGCGGCTGTCGCGTCGCCGGACCCGGCGCAGGCGCAACTGTTCAAGCTGACCGAGATTCTGGGCGACGCCTACCCGCAGGGCGAGGCGCCGCCGCCGCTGCCGGACCTGCGCCCGCCGCTGCAATCGCTGCCGGCGACGCCGTTCGACCCCGCGGCGGCGCCGAGCGCAATGGACTACGCCCGGGTGGCCGGTGCGGACGCGGGCGCCGAGGCCGGCAGCGCCGGCCGGATGCTCGATTCGGCGGAAGGCTTCGTGCGGATCTTTCGCGCCCGGCTGGGCGCGATCCTCGAGCGCGCGCCCGACGCACTGACCGAGATCGGCACCACGCTGGCGGCGGCGAGTCCGACCGGGCGGCCGATCTATTTCCTGGGCATCGCGGTTTTTGCCGCGCTGCTGCTGGTCATCGGCCGCGCGGTGGTCGAGCTTTACTACGTCTTCATCGCCCGTCCGGTGTTCATGCGGATGCAGCGGCCCGATCCGGTCGGATATACCGAGAAGCTGCCGGTTCTGGTCAACCGCGTCGTGCTGGGCATCGTCGGCGTGGTGATGATGCTGGTGATCGCCACGCTGGTCGGGCTGATCTTCTACGAGGAACACCTGCCGACCAGTCTGACGGTGCTGATGGTGTTCGGCACCTATGCGGTGCTGAACGTGATCCACCTGGTCTGGCGCATGGTGCTGGCGCCCTACCTGCCGGAATACCGCATCCCGCCGATCGACGATGCCGAGGCGCGGCGGCTGTATCTGTCGGTGACGGTCGCGAGCCTGGTGGGCGTGGCGGGGGCGGCCTTCTGCTACTGGGTGGCCGAGCTGGGGTTGCCGCGCGAGCCGCATGTCCTGGTGACGCTGGCGGCGACCCTGGTGACGGTCGTGCTGCTGCTGATGACGATCCGCAGCAATGCCGCAACGGTGGGGCGGATCATCCTGTCGGGGCGCAAGCGCGCCGAGGCGAGCTGGATCACCCGGTTTGCGGCCTCGCTGTGGGCGCCGGCGGCGGCGCTCTACCTGGTGGCGAGCTGGGCCGATCTCGCGTTCCGGCTGGTGATGGGGATCGATGCCGGGCCGGGGCGGATCCTGGTGCCCTATTTCGTGCTGATCGCGGGCGTGCTGGTCTATGGCGCGATCATGTATGTGATCGAGCGGGTCTTCGCCCGCCAGCGCCGCATGCGCGAGATGAACCGTGCCATCGAGGCGCGCCACGAGGCCGAGGAGCGGGCCGAGGCGGCGGCGCGGTTGGCGGCGATCCGCGACGAGGCATTCTTCGGCGACACTGCCGATTCGGATGGCGACGGCGACGAGGAGGGGGGTGCTGCGGCGCTGCGTCTTGCCGGCGTCGCCCGGCTCGCCCCGGGTGCCGGGCGACCTGATACTGCATCACCTGACGCCGACGCTGACGCTGCCGTGCCGCCTGCGCCGATGCCGCCTGCGGCCGGCATGAAGACCATGGAGGAGCTTGCCCGCCGGGTGGCGAGCGTGCTCGCGGTCGGCACGGCGGCCTATGTGCTGCTGCAATTCTGGGGGCTGCGCGGCTTCGTCGTCGAGACCATGGCCTACCGGATCGCTGCGGAACTGGTCGACGTGCTGGTGATCGGCTACGTCGCGTTTCATGCGACACGCATCTGGCTTGACCAGAAGATCGCCGACGAGGTCGGCGACGACTTGCCTGCGGCGACGCTGGAAGGCGAGGGCGGTGGCATCGGCACCACCCGGCTCGCGACGCTGCTGCCGCTGGTGCGCAACACCATTCTTTCCGTGATCGCGATCAGCGTGGCGTTGCTGGTGGCGATCGAGCTGGGCGTCAATGTCGCGCCGCTGTTCGCCGGTGCCGGCATCGTCGGCCTCGCCATCGGCTTCGGCGCGCAGACGCTGGTGCGCGACATCATCTCGGGCGCCTTCTTCCTGATCGACGACGCCTTCCGCAAGGGCGAATACATTGACGTCGGCGAGGTCAAGGGGACGGTCGAGAAGATCTCGATCCGCTCGTTCCAGTTGCGCCATCACCTGGGCGCGCTGCACACCATCCCGTTCGGCGAGATCACCCATCTCACCAACTTCTCGCGCGATTGGGTGATGATGAAGCTGCCGCTCAGGCTGACCTACGACACCGATGTCGAACAGGTGCGCAAGCTGGTGAAGAAGCTGGGGCTGGAACTGCTGGAAGACCCCGAAATCGGCGACAAGTTCCTCCAGCCGCTCAAGAGCCAGGGCGTGATCCAGATGGAAGATTCGGCGATGATCGTCCGGATCAAGTTCATGACCCGCCCGGGCGACCAGTGGCCGGTGCGCCGCAGGGTCTATCAGGCGATCCGCGAGCTGTTCGCGCGCGAGGGGATCCACTTCGCCCACCGCGAGGTGACCGTGCGGCTGCCCAACCTGCCCGCAGGGCAAGACCTGACCGAGGACCAGCGCCGCGCCGTGGGTGCCGCCGCGCGCACGGCCGTGGACATTGCCGAGGCGATGCCCGCGACCGGCACGCTTGGGCGGATGGACGACCGCTGAGCGCCTCGCCGCTGCCGCGCGCCCGGCCCGCAGGTGCGCCCGGGCATGCGGAGCGTGCGCGCGCCACGATCAGCCGGCGGTGGCGCGGAGCTGGGCCGCGATCTCGTCGAGCAGGCGCAGGCGCTCCTTCTTCATCGCCTCGAGCGTGAAATCGGCGACCGGTTCGAGATCGGTCTCGGCGCGGTGGATCTCGCGGTTCAGGCGATGATAGTCGTCGGCCAGCCGCGCGAAATGCGGATCGCGCAGCTTCAGCGCCCGGATCGTCTCGCCGTCCTGCGGGAAGGCTTTGCTCAGTTCGTGCGGCGTGTGGGTCATGTTCTGCTCCGGTATCATCGACGGGTCCGGCTGCGACCCTAGCCGCCGCCCCGGCGCACGCGCCTTGCGCGAGATCAAATCCCGGGCCGGACGCGGTTTTTCCCGCTCTGGCCTCACCGCGCCGGGCGACGTGGCCCTTGGCGCCTTCGCTGCGCTGCGGTAAACCTGTCCATCGGGATCACGGAGCGCGGATGAACATTTATCTGCCCATTGCGGAAGTCTCCGTGAACGTGTTTCTGCTGCTCGCGCTGGGCGGTGGCGTCGGCATCCTGTCGGGCCTGTTCGGCGTCGGCGGCGGGTTCCTGATCACGCCGCTTCTGATCTTCATCGGCATACCGCCGGCGGTGGCGGTGGCGACCGGCACCAACCAGGTGGCGGCGGCCTCGTTCTCGGGCGTGCTGACGCATTGGCGCCGGCGCACGGTCGATCTGAAGATGGGGGGCGTGCTGCTGGCGGGGGGGCTGGTGGGCTCGGCCATCGGCGTGCAGATCTTCGCCTGGCTGCGGCGGCTGGGGCATGTCGAGATTTTCGTGTCGCTGTGCTACGTCGTCTTTCTGGGCGTGGTGGGCGGGCTGATGCTGGCCGAGAGCATCCAGGCGCGCCGGCGCACCCGGCGCGGCACCGTGCGGCGGGTGCGGCGCCACAACTGGGTGCACGGTCTGCCGCTGAAGATGCGCTTCCGGCAGTCGAACCTTTACATCAGCGCGATCCCGCCGTTCATGGTCGGGCTGCTGGTCGGCGTGCTCGCGGCGGTGATGGGGGTCGGCGGCGGCTTCATCATGGTGCCGGCGATGATCTACATCCTGGGCATGGCGACCTCGGTGGTGGTGGGCACCTCGCTGTTCCAGATCCTGTTCGTCGCCGCCTTCACCACGCTGATGCACGCGATCCTGAACCAGACGGTCGATGCGCTGCTGGCCATCGTGCTGATCGTGGGCGGCGTGATCGGGGCGCAGGTCGGCGCCCGCCTGGGGCCGCGGCTGCGGGCCGAGGAGTTGCGGATCGCGCTGTCGCTGCTGGTGCTGGTGGTGTGCCTGAAGCTGGGCTTCGACCTGGTGCGCCCGCCGGCCGAGCTGTTCAGCCTGGCGGGGGCCGAGTGATGCGGGCCCTGCGGCTGGTCCTGGCCATGGCGCTTGCGTTGCTGCCGCTGCGCGCGGCGGGCGAGGAGGTGGTGGCGGGTCTGAGCCAGACGCGGGTGTCGATCACCACCTGGTTCGCGGGCTCCGAGATCTTCATCTACGGCGCGGTGAAGCGTGCGGCGCCGCCGCCCGAGGGGCCGCCGCTCGATGTCGTTGTCGCGGTGATGGGGCCGCTCACGCCCGTGACGGTGCGGCGCAAGTCGCGCGAACTGGGGGTCTGGGTGAACGGCCCGGGCCTGCACATCGACGCGGCCCCCAGCTTCTATGCCGTTGCCACCACCCGCCCGTTCCGCGACGTGCTGAGCTGGACCGACGACCTGCGCCACCGGGTCGGGTTGGACCAGGTGATTCGGCTGATCGACGCGCCGTTGTGGAGCGAGGGCAGCCGCGACGACTATCTCGACGCCGTGGTCCGCCTGCGCCGGGCGCAGGGGGCCTATTACGAGCACATCGGGGGCGTCACGGTGCGCGAGGAGACGCTGTTCGAAACCCGGATCGAGTTGCCCGCCCAACTGGTCGAGGGCGACTACACCGCCCGCATCTTCCTGACCCGCGGCGGCGCCGTGATCGATCACTTCGAGACCTCGATCGCGGTGCGCAAGGTGGGCATCGAATACTGGGTCGACACGATGGCGCGGGAGCAGAGCGCGATCTACGGCACTCTCTCTATCGTTGTGGCGCTGATCGCGGGCTGGGCTGCGTCGGCGGCGTTCCGGGTGATTTTCCCCTGACGCGGTTGTGTCTGTTCCGAATCGAAACGCCATATCTCGTATTTGGGCGATCTCAACCATTCGCCTCACATCTTGGTGACGTTAGAAAAGCCGTGCTGGGCAGATGTGGCTTTTCGCGCTAAGGTAGAGTGCTTGCGTTACCGCAGATCAGAGTACGTGTGATGTTCCGATTGATGGTCAAGTGTGCTGCGATCCCGCTTCTGCTGCTGTTCGCCGGCAGCGGCAATGCTGGGGCGGAGCGTGTCGGGAGCACCGCGGCGCGTCTTGACAGCCCCGGTCAGGCGGTCGAGGTCCGGGGGCTGAGAACCCGGGTCATCGCCTTCTACGACGTTGGCAGCAGCGAGCGGGTCGACCTGACCATCCTGCTGTGCGGCGGCGTCCTCGGCAACGAGGTGTTGCGCAGCAGGGTGAGCCTGCGCGACGGCCAGAGCCATTCGGTGGTGATGGGTGCCGGCGATGCCGACGGCGCGGTCGAGCGGTATCGGTTCACCCGCGAGGGCGACAGCCTCAGCATCGCGTTCGACCCGGGCCTCGGCGCACCGGCGCTCACGGTCGGGCGGGTCGAGGCGGCAAGCGGCCCGGCGGCGCCTGCCGGTGGGGCCGAGCCGTCAACGGTGATCGCCGACCTCGCGCAGTAGGCGGCCGCATTCCTGCCGGGTGGGTCTCAG
>JAVVFE010000234.1:0-5510 GCA_032251175.1 Thermohalobaculum sp. | reverse complement strand
CCCGCAGGGGCCTCGCGGCGCGCTTCGTGGCGGCCGGGTCAGGCGGGATCGAGAAGCCCCCTGCCCTCCAGCAGCGCCTCCGGCCCCGGCAGGGCGCCCCGGAAGGCGACATACGCCTCCTCCGGCGGTGTCCGCCCGCCCGCCGACAGCACATGCCGGGCCAGTCGCGTGGCGGTGTCGCGGTCGAACGGGTCGCCGGTTTCCTCGAAGGCGCGGAAGGCGTCGGCGTCCATCACCTCGGACCACATGTAGCTGTAGTAGCCTGCCGAATAGCCGTCGCCGGCGAACACGTGCTGGAAGTGGGGGGTTGCGTGGCGCATCACCACCTCGGGCGGCATGCCGATCCGGGCCAGCACCTCGGCCTGGAAGCTTTCGGGGTCGAAGTTATCGGCATCGGTCAGCGTGTGCATTTCCAGATCGACCAGCGCCGAGGCGATGTATTCGACGGTGGCGAAGCCCTGGTTGAAGGTCTCGGCCCCCTTGATCCGGGCGATCAGGCCCGCGGGCATCGCCTCGCCGGTCTCGACATGGCGGGCGTGGGCCGAGAGGATTTCGGGGACCGACAGCCAGTGCTCGAACAACTGGCTCGGCAGTTCCACGAAATCGCGCGCGACCGAGGTGCCGGCGATGAAGGGGTGCGTGACGTCCGACATGAGGCCATGCAGCGCGTGGCCGAATTCGTGGAACAGCGTGCGGGCGTCGTCCCAGGTGAGCAGGGCCGGGTCGGATTTCGCGAAGTTGCAGGTGTTGAGGATGATCGGGCGCCCCGGCTGCCACAGCCCCTGCTGGGTGCGCAGCGCGCTCATCCACGCGCCCGAGCGTTTCGAGGGGCGGGCGAAGTAGTCGCCGATGAAAAGGCCCAGATGGCTGCCATCGGCGCGCGTCACCTCCCACGCCCGGGCGTCGGGGTGGTGCAGGGTCAGCCCCTCGACCGGGCGGAAGGTCAGCCCGAACAGGCGGCCGGCCACGTCGAAGGCGGCCGTGATCACGGAATCCAGCGCGAGATACGGCTTGGTTTCGGCCTCGTCGAGGTCGTGGAGGCGCTTGCGCAGCTTCTCGGCGTAATGGCGCCAGTCCCACGGCGCGATGTCGATCGCGTCGCCGTCCTCGGCGGCGAGGGCCTTCAGCGCTGCGGCCTCGGCCAGCGCCTTGGCGCGCGCGGGCGCCCAGACCCGCATCAAGAGGGCGCGCACCGCGTCGGGCCCCTTGGCCATCTGGTCGGCAAGCTTGAAGGTGGCGAAGTCGGGGAAGCCCAGCAGGCGCGCGCGCTCGGCCCGCAGGCGCACCGTCTCGGCGACCAGCGGCCAGTTCGACGCGGTGCCGCGCGAGACCCAGCCGCGCCACGCCCGCTCGCGCAGGTCGCGCCGGGTCGAGAAGGTCAGGAACGGCTCGACCGACGAGCGCGAGAGGGTGATGGCGTAGCCGTCCGCGCCGCGCCCCTTGGCCTCGGCCCGCGCGGCCTGCACGAGGAAGGGGGGCAGGCCGGCGAGGTCGCCTTCGCCCAGCATCATCACCCAGTCGGCCTCGTCGCGCAAAACGGTCTGCGAGAATTCGGTGCCGAGCACGGCGAGGCGCGACAGGATCGCGCGCATCCGCTCGCGCGCCGCCCCTTCCAGCCGGGCGCCGGCGCGGACGAACATCCTGGTGTAGAGGTCGAGGACGCGGGCCTGCTCGGCGTCGAGGCCGTCCGGGCTGACCGCCTCGAGCCGGGCGAACAGGCGCGCATCCAGCATCAGGCGCGAGTGGTGCTGCGAGAGTTTCGGCGCCATCTCGCGCTCGATGGCCTGCAACTCGGGGTTGGTGTGCGCGCCGCAGAGGTTCCAGAACACCGCGCCGACGCGGCCGAGGGCGCGCCCGGCACGCTCCATCGCCGCGACGGTGTTGGCGAAGTCCGGCGGCGCGGGGTCGGTGGCGATGGCCTCGATCTCGGCGAGGTGGTCGGCCATCGCCGCCGCGAAGGCCGGGGCGAAATGGTCGGGGGCGATGGCGCCGAACGGCGGCAGGCCGAAGGGGGCGGTCCAGTCGGCGAGAAGCGGGTTGGTCATGCTGCCTTCCCCGGCAGGGCGCAGGAGGGCCGCGCGCGGACGCGGCCGAGCCAGGCGTCGAGATGGGCCAGCCGCTCGGGGATCGGCTCGCGGATCACCTTGAGGAAGTCGATGGCGACGATCGCGGTGATGTCGGCCACGGTGAAGCGGTCGGCCGCGAGATAAGGGCTGTGCGCCAGCCGCGCGTCGAGCGCGGCGAGGGCTGCGGGGATGCGTTTGCGGTTGATCGCGCCCCAGTCGGGGCACTGGTCTTCCAGCACCGCCATGTGCGGGTTGGTGTGGCGGAAGGTCGAGGCGACGGCGGCGAACAGGCCGAACTCGACCCGGCGCTGCCACATGTCGATGACGGCGATCTCGAGCGGGTCGCGGCCCATCATGTTGGGGGAGGGGTGCAGCGCCTCGAGATAGCGGCAGATCGCCTGGGTCTCGGTCAGGACGGTGCCGTCCGCGAGTTCCAGCGCGGGGACCTGGCTGATGCCGACGCGGCCCAGATAGTCGGGCGCCTTGTGCTCGCCTTCCATCAGGTTGAGGGTGTGGCGCTCGATCTCGACGCCCTTCTCGGCCAGGAAGATGTTCACCCGGCGCGGGTTGGGGGCAAACGGCTGGTCGAACAGGCAGACGGCGGCGGGCAGGTTGGGGGCGGTCATCTTCGGTCCTCGCGGCGATTCCCTGGCGATCGGTCGGGGCCGAGCCTATCCACCGCGCAGCCCCCGCGCCAAGGGGCCGTGCTTGCGCACCCCCCGGCCATCGGCCATAAGACGCGGACGCCTGCGACGAGGAGCCCGGATGAGCGCCTTTCCCCATCGCCACCTGCTGGGCATCCACGACCTCTCGCCCTTCGACATCCGCGCGGTGCTCGACCTCGCCGAGGACTATGCCAAGCTCAACCAGAGCCACGAGAAGCATGCCGACGTGCTGCGCGGGCTGACGCAGATCAACCTGTTCTTCGAGAATTCGACCCGGACGCAGGCGAGCTTCGAGATTGCGGGCAAGCGGCTCGGCGCGGACGTGATGAACATGTCGGTCGGCACCAGTTCGGTGCGCAAGGGCGAGACGCTGATCGATACGGCCGCGACCTTGAACGCTATGCGGCCTGACCTGCTGGTGGTGCGCCATCATCACTCCGGGGCGGTGGCGCTGCTGTCGGAAAAGGTCAACTGCGCGGTGCTGAACGCGGGCGACGGGCGGCACGAGCACCCGACCCAGGCGCTGCTGGACGCGCTGACGATCCGCCGCCACAAGGGGCGCATCCAGAAGCTCACCATCGCGATCTGCGGCGATATCGCGAATTCACGCGTTGCGCGGTCGAACATGCTGTGCCTGGGCAAGATGGAGAACCGGGTGCGGGTGATCGCGCCGCCGACCCTGCTGCCGGCAGGGATCGACCGCTTCGGCGTCGAGGTGTTCACCGACATGGAGGCGGGGCTGCGCGACTGCGACGTGGTGATGATGCTGCGCATCCAGACCGAGCGGCTGGAGGGGCAGGCGGTGCCCTCGACCCGCGAATACTTCCACCGCTACGGGCTCACGGAGGAGAAGCTGGCGCTGGCGAAACCCGACGCCATCGTGATGCATCCGGGGCCGATGAACCGCGGCGTCGAGATCGAGGCGGCGGTGGCCGACAGCGCGCGATCCGTGATCCGCGAGCAGGTCGAGATGGGGGTGGCGGTGCGCATGGCGGCGATGGACCTGCTGGCGCGCAACCTCAGGGCGGAGCGCGCGGCATGAGCCTGACCTTCGTCAACGCCCGCCTGATCGACCCCGCGACCGGGCAGGACGGTCCCGGCGCGCTGCGGGTGGCGGGCGGGCTGATCGAGGATGTCGCCTTCGGCCATGCCCCGGCGCCGGGCGCGGGCGAGGTGATCGACTGCGCTGGCAAGGTGCTGGCGCCCGGCATCGTCGACATGCGCGTCTTCGTGGGCGAGCCGGGCGCGCGGCATCGCGAGAGCTATCGCAGCGCGGGGGCCGCTGCGGCCGCGGGCGGCGTGACCACCTTCGTGGCCCAACCCGACACCAACCCGCCGCTCGACGACCCGGCGCTGGTGCAGTTCGCGCTGGCGCGGGCGCGCGAGGCGGCACCCGTGCGCGTCCACGCCATGGGGGCGCTGACCAAGGGCCTGCGCGGCACGGAAATGACCGAGCAGCAATTCCTGCTGGACGCGGGCGCGATTGCGCTGAGCGACGCCGACCACGCGATCGAAAGCGCCAAGGTGATGCGCGCGGTGATGCTCTATGCCACCTCGACCGGGGCGCTGGTGGTGCATCACCCGCAGGAGCCCACGCTGTCGGCCGGTGCCTGCGCGACCAGCGGGGAGTTTGCCTCGCGGCTCGGCCTGCCCTCGGTCGGGCCGGTGGCGGAACGCATCGCGCTGGCGCGGGACCTGATGCTGGCGCAGACCACCGGGGCGCGCTACCACGCGGACCTGGTGACCACGGCCACCGCGCTCGATGCGCTGCGGCGCGCGAAGGAGGCGGGCGCCGGGGCCACGGCGGGGGTGTCGATCCACCACCTCACCCTCAATGAATTCGACATCGCCGACTATCGCAGCTTCTTCAAGTTCGACCCGCCGCTCAGGGCCGAGGCCGACCGGCAGGCCGCGGTCGAGGCGGTGGCCGCGGGGCTGATCGACGTGATCGTGTCCTCGCACCAGCCCTGGGACGAGGAGGCCAAGCGCCTGCCGTTCGAGGAGGCCGCTGCCGGTGCGGTGGGGCTGGAAACCTTCCTGCCCGCCTGCCTGCGGCTGGTGCATGGCGGCGCGTTGACCATGGCGAGGCTGTTCCGGGCGGCGGCGCTGCGCCCGTCCGAGATCCTGGGCCTGCCGACCGGGCGGCTGGCGCGGGGTGCGCCGGCGGATCTGGTGCTGTTCGACCCGAACGCGCCGTTCCTGCTGGACCGCGAGACCCTGCGCTCGAAATCGAAGAACACGCCGTTCGACCGGCACCGGATGGAGGGGCGGGTGATCGGCACCTGGGTGGCCGGGCGCCGCGTGTTCGGGGGCCGCGAGGCCGGGGGGCGCGATGCTGCATGAGATCATGGCCCCCGACCGGGCGCTGCCCTGGCTGGGGCTGGCGCTGGCCTGCGGCTATCTGGCGGGCTCGGTGCCGTTCGGCGTGATCGTGGCGCGGCTGTTCGGGCTGGGCGATCTGCGCAAGATCGGCTCGGGCAATATCGGCGCCACCAACGTGCTGCGCACCGGCAACCGGCTGGCCGCGGCGCTGACGCTGGGGCTCGACGCGCTGAAGGGGGCGCTGCCGGTGGTGGTGTTCCTGGGCTGGGGCGACCTGGCGGCGCAGGCGGCGGGGGTGGGGGCGATGCTGGGGCATTGCTTCCCGGTCTGGCTGAGGTTCCGCGGCGGCAAGGGGGTGGCGACGTTCCTCGGCGTCGTGCTGGGCCTGAGCCTGCCGGCCGGGGTGCTGATCTGCGGCACCTGGCTGGTGGCGGCGCGGCTGTCGCGCATCTCGTCG
>JAVVFE010000233.1:0-5540 GCA_032251175.1 Thermohalobaculum sp. | reverse complement strand
CCCGCACGGCGCTGTCGACCGCGGCGTGGGGCGGGACGCCGCCAAACATCAGTTCCGCCGCCATCAGCCGCAGGACATGGCAGGTGGGCGCCTTCGGCATGTGCGAGACGAAGACGCCGAGCGCCGCGTCGATCTGCCCCAGACGGCGCAGCGTGAGGTCGGCGAGACTGTGCGCCTCGGCCCGGGCGGCCGGGGGCAGGCGCTCGAGCCCGGCCTCGCCCAGCATCTCGCCGCGGTCGAGCACGGCACCGAGCAAGCCCAGCGCGCCGCGCCGCGCGGCGATGCCCGGCGCCTCCTGCACCGGGTGCGCAACCGGGCGGCGGCGCTTTTCCGAAGGCGCGCCGGGCTTCGGGGCGCGGCTCACCGCCAGCGCCCGGTGGTGCGCGTCGCGGGGATGCGCGAGCCGCGCGGGCCGGCCGCCGCCACGCGCGCCTCGCCGCCGCGGATGCCCATCTCGGCCGCCTGGGCCTGCAACGCCGCAATGCGCCTGGCCGGGTTCGGGTGGGTCGAGAACAGGTCGTCCACCCCGCGATGGGTCAGCGGGTTGACGATGAACATGTGCGCGGTCGCGGGGTTGCGCTCGGCCGAGCGCATCTCGGCCTTGTGGCTGCCGGCGATCTTGCCCAGCGCCGAGGCCAGCCACAGCGGGTTGCCGCAGATCGCGCCGCCGGCCCGGTCGGCCGAATACTCGCGCGTGCGGCTGATCAGCATCTGGATCATCATCGCCGCAAAGGGCGCGAGGATGACGGCGAGGATCACGCCGACGATGCCGAGCGGGTTCCTCTCGCGGCCGCCGCCGAAGAACAGCCCGAACTGCGCCAGCATCGAGATCGCGCCCGCCACGGTCGCCGCGATCGTCATGATCAGCGTGTCGCGGTTGCGGATATGGGCCAGCTCGTGCGCGATGACGCCGGCCAGTTCCTCGCGGCTCAGGGTCTGCATGATGCCGGTGGTCGCGGCCACCGCCGCGTTCTCGGGGTTGCGGCCGGTGGCGAAGGCGTTGGGCTGGGGGTTCTCGATCATATAGACCGCCGGCATCGGCAGCCCGGCGCGGGCAGCAAGCTCCTCGACCATCGCCCACAACTCGGGCGCGGTCTGGCGGCTGACCGGGCGGGCATTGTGCATCCTCAGCACCATCTTGTCCGAGTTCCAGTAGGCGAACGCGTTGGTCCCCAGCGCGAAGACGAAGGCGAGCAGGGCGCCGCCGGTCCCGCCGATCATGTAGCCCACGCCCAGGAACAGGGCGGTCATCGCGGCCAGAAGAAGCGCGGTTTTCGCGTAGTTCATGACGCCGATCTCCTGTTGTCTCGCCGCACCGCTCGCGCCATATCGGAACGGGGCGGCGGATGGGAGGCATATATGGACGACGCGAAAGACAGGGAAGCCCGGATCCGTGCCGCCGCCGAGCGCGCCCTGGCCGAGGCCGAGGCGCGCCGCCACGCCGCCGCCGGTCCCGGCCTGCCGACCGAGCTTGGCGGGCGCAAAGGCCCCGAACCCACCCGCTTCGGCGACTGGGAGAAGGACGGCATCGTCTCGGATTTCTGAAGCCGCGCGGGTCAGGCGAGCACCGGGTAGCCGGCGTGGCGCGCCGCATCCTCCATGGCGGTGATCGCGTCATAGGCTGCGTCGTCCAGCACCTCGACGCCATCGAGCAGCAGGGCGTCGCAGACCGGGCGCAGCGCGGGATCGGCGATCGCATCGGCAAGGGCTGCGCGCAGGGCCGCGACCTCGGGCTCGGGGCGGGTTGCCGCGGTCACGAACGGCAGCGCGGGCGCCGGGGCGGTGGTGCCCAGAACCCGCAGCCCCCGGCCCAGCGGCGCGCGATGGGCGGCAAGATGCGCCCAGCTCACGCAGTCGATCGCGGCGATGTCGGCGCGTCCCTCGGCCACCGCCAGCGCCGAGGCGGCGTGGCCGCCGCTTGCGATCACCGCGCCGAAGAACCGCCCATCGGCCGCGAGCGGCGCGACCGCGGCGCGCAGCGCGCTCATCCCCGACTGCGAATCGCCCGCGTTGACCGCTGCCCGCCTGCCGCGCAGGTCGCCCAGCCTGCGGGCCGGGTCGTCCGCCCGCACCACGAGGGTCGAGCAATAGCGCGGCCCGGCGCAGCCCGGTGCGCGGTAGACCGGGGTCGCCACCAGCCGCACGCGGCCACGCAGCCGCGTGACGTAAGGATAGCCGCAGGTCTGGCTGAGCAGGAGATCCGGCGCCTCCCACAGGGCAGCGTGGTCGGCCCGGCGGTCGAGTTCCGCGGGGGCATCGATCCCCCCGGCCACAAGACGCGCGCGGATCGCGGCCCAGACCGCGTCGGTTGCCGCCCGGATCTCGGGGAAGTCGTACATCGGCAGCGAGACGGCAGGGCTGGTCATGGCGCGATCCCGGGCGGCACGCCCGGCAGGGCGCGGCGACGCCGAGACTTAGCCGCTTTGCCCGGGCACCGCCATCCCGAAGCGGCGCCGGCCGCGCCCTGCGCTCAGTGCTTGACCGCCACCGCGGGCGGGGTCCGCACCCGCCGCGCCGCCCGCGCCTCGCGGTGCGAGATGTAGGTGACGGCGGCGACCACGACGCCGCCGCCCAGCAGCACGAAGGGGTCGAGCGCCTCGCCGAACAGCACGATCCCGAGGATCGCGGCCCAGACCAGTTGCAGGAACCCGATCGGCTGCGTCACCGTCAGCGGTGCCGCGCGGAACGCCCGGGTCAGCGTGTAGTGCCCGGCGGTCGCGATCGCCGCCGTCAGCGTGAGCCAGGCCACCTCGTCCAGCGTCGGCGCGCGCCACACCATCAGCGCGCCCGGCATCAGCGTGAGCGTGCAGCCCAGCGACAGCATGCCGACGATCACCCCCGAGCCCTGATCCCTGGTCAGCCCCTTGGCGATCAGGAACGAGCAGGCGAACAGCGGCGCGGCCATCAACTGCGCGAGGTGGCCATGGGTGATCTCGGCCACGCCCGGGCGCAGGATGATCAGCGTTCCCAGAAAGCCGATCGCCACCGCCGCGACCCGGCGCAGGTGCAGCCGCTCGCCGAAGAACAGCGCCGCGCCCAGCGTGACATAGATCGGCGCGGTGTAGCCGATCGCGGTGACCTCGGCGATCGGGACCCGCGCCATGGCGTAGAACCACAGCATGACCGCGATGCCATGCACCAGGCCGCGCGCCGCATAAAGCCGCAGCACCCGGCCGCCGGGCGGGCGGGCGAGCAGCGGGCGCAGCATCGGCAGGACCATCACCAGGCCGATGCCGTAGCGGATGAAGGCGGCCTGCACCGCCGGGATGTCCGACCCCAGATGCCGCACGATCACCGTGACGCAGACGAACAGGACCGTGGTCAGCACCATCCAGCCGATGCCGGCAAGCGTGCCGTCGGCGGCCGCGGCGGGCGTCCCGGTCGTGGCGCTCATCCGCGAAGGCCCTTGGGGCTCTGGGATCCGGGACAGGGGGCGGTGCGGGGGGTCATGGCGGCTCTCCGGGCCAGGGGCGCAACAGGACTTGCGCCGCGGATGGCCGCGATCGCTCGAATTTCCAAGGCTAGGGCGAAAGGGGCGCGCGCGACCATGGTGACTGTGCCCAAACCCGGTTTGCGCCGGGCGCAACCCTGTCTTGCCCCGTGCATGGCGCGCCTTGCTTTGAGCCCGGCGCGCGCTCTGCTAGGCAGGCCCGAGCAACCCGCGAGAGAGCCCGATGCCCACACGCATGACCCGCGCGGCCGAACGCCTGCATGCCGCGCCCGCGCTGCTGCTGACGCTGACCGCGCTGTTCTGGGCGGGCAACGCGGTCGCGGGCCAGCTTGCGGTGGGTCAGATCGGCCCCTTCACGCTGACCTTCCTGCGCTGGGTGATCGTGAGTTCGGTGCTGTGGGCGCTCTATGGCGCCGAGGTCCGGGCAGCCTGGCCGGTGGTGCGGCCGCGGCTGGCCGTGGTGGTGGCGATGGCAAGCCTGGGGTTCACCGCGTTCAATGCCCTGTTCTACGTCGCCTCGCACCGCACGACGGCGGTGAACATCGGCATCCTGCAAGGCGCGATCCCGGTGTTCGTGCTGCTCGGTGCCTTCGTCTTCCACGGCACGCGGGTGCGCGCGATGCAGGCGCTGGGTGTGGCGGCGACGGTCGTCGGCGTGGTGCTGGTCGCGACCCGCGGCGCGCCGGCGGACCTGCTGGTGCTGGATGTCAATCCGGGCGACGCGCTGATGCTGGTGGCCTGTGCGCTCTATGCCGGCTACACTGTGCTGCTGCGCTCGCGCCCGGCGATGCCGGGACGGGCCTTCTTCACCCTGCTGACGCCGATTGCGGCGGCGGCGGCGGTGCCGCTGGTGGCGGTCGAGGTGCTGTCGGCGGACTATCGGCCGCCGACCGCGCAGGGCTGGCTGGTGCTGCTCTATGTCGCGATCTTTCCGTCGTGCATCGCGCAACTGTTCTTCCTGCGCGGCGTTGATCTGATCGGACCGGGGCGGGCGGGGGTGTTCGTCAACCTTGTGCCGGTGTTTGCCGCGCTGCTGGCGGTGGCGATCCTGGGGCAGGACTTCGCGGGCTACCACGCGCTGGCCATGGTGCTGGTGATCGGCGGGATCTGGCTGGCGCAGCGCGGGGCGGGCCCCGGCCCGGTGCCCGCGATCCGGCAGAACACCTGAGGCGCGCGTCACGGCGCGGTGTAAGCGGCGACCCAACAGATTGACTTTCTGCGGGTTTCCTGTGAATTCTCACGGTCAAGACCACCCTCTGGCCGGAGAGCTTCGGGCATGGCACGCAGCATCATCGGCGCCCGGATCCGCGAGCGCCGCCGCGCCATCGGACTGACGCAGAGCGAGCTTGCCCGCCGGATCGGCATCTCGGCCTCGTATCTGAACCTGATCGAAGGCAACAAGCGCGGCGTGGGCGACAAGCTGCTGGGCCGGGTCGCGCGCGAGCTGTCGATCCGGGCCGAGGACCTGGACGGCGCCGCCGAGCGGCGGCTGTTCGACCAGTTGCGCGAGGTCGCCGCCGATCCGCGCCTGTCGGCCCTCGGCATCGAGGCCGATCAGGCGGGCGAGCTTCTGGGCCGGTTCCCCGGCTGGGCGCGGGCGATCGGCGCCGTCGCGCGGTCCGAGCGCGAGTTGAGCGGCCATGTGCGCGCGATGTCGGACCGGCTGAAGCACGACCCGTTCCTGGGCGAGGCGGTCCACCGCATGCTGACCCACACCGCGGCGCTGCGCTCGGCCGCCGAGATCCTGATCGACGTGCCCGATCTCGAGCCGCCCCAGCGCGAGCGGTTCGAGGCGATCCTGGCGACCGAAAGCCGGCGCCTCTCGGATGTCGGCGAGGCGTTGGCGGCCTATTTCGACCGCAGCCACACGACCCGGGCGGCGGTGACCCCGACCGACGAGATCGACGCGCTGTTCGAGCGCCATGCCAACCGCTTCGCCGCGATCGAGGCCGCGGTCGCGGGCAGCGGGGCCCCCGACGGCAGGGTCTCGGCAGGCGCGGTCCCGCCCGACGCCGCCCCAGACGGCGCGGCCCCGGCCGGCGCGGCGGCGCTGGCCGCCATGGCCGAGGCGCGGGCGGGTGCCGCCATC
>JAVVFE010000232.1:0-5545 GCA_032251175.1 Thermohalobaculum sp. | reverse complement strand
ATCATTGCGCTCCCGGACCTGCCGGGCGCGGCTCAGCGCACCAGCTTGACGCGGTCGCCCGGCCGTGGCTGCTCGCCGGGCTTCAGCCCGTTCAGCACGCGGAAGCGGTCCACCGGCAGGGCGTCCACCGCCATGCGCTGGCCCAGGCTTTCGGCGGTGTCGCCGGCGCGGACGGTCACGATCTCGACCCGCGCGCCCTTGATCGCGCGCCGCTGGGCCGCATCGAGGCGCCGGAAGCTGCGCGCGGCGGCGTCGAGATCGCCCAGCACCCGCGCGCCGCTCGGGGCCAGCCCGGTGAAGCGGTAGAGCTTGCCGTCGAGCCGGACCGCGACCAGCAGCGCATCGAAGCTGGCGCCCTGCAGTGTCACCGGCAGCACGCCGCGCGCCGCCGGCAGGCCGCCGATGGTGATCCGCTCGACATTGCGGATCTGCCCGGCCCGGGTCTGGCGCGCGATCTGGCCGGCCCACTGGCCCGCCACATAGCTGTCGAGCGCGCCGCCCGGGTCGGTCGCGCCGTCAAGGATCAGCCGGGCGTTGCCGGGTCCCTCGGCCACCACCGCCGCGGGCGTGTTGGTCAGCCGGAACCCCGCCGGCGCGTCGAAGCCGAAGCCCAGCACAGGATGGCGGAAGCTGGTGCCCTCGACGACCCCCTGCTCGGGCGACTGGCCCCAGCGCAGGCCGTCGATGGCGGCGAGATAGCGATCGGCGCCCAGCTCGCCCGTCCCGGTGATCGCGCCCTCGGCCCGGGCGGTGTCGATCGCCTGGCGCGTGCGCGGCCCGCTGGCGGGGTGCGAGGCGAGAAAATCCACCCGGTTCGGATCATACGCCCTGCCCGCTGCCCGGGCATCGAGCGCCGACGAGGCGGCGAGGCTGTCGAGGAACTCGGCCTGCGCATAAGGGTCATAGCCCGCGCGGGCAAGATAGCGGATGCCGAGGTGGTCGGCCGCGATCTCGTCCTGGCGCGAATAGCTTGCGACGATGCCGCCCGCCGCGGCCTGGCCCAGTTCCATCGCGCCGCGCGCGACCGTGGGGTCGGCGCCCAGCACCGCAAGCCCGACGGCGCCCAGCAGCAGCCCCAGGCCCGCGGCGGCCGAGCGGTCCTGCCGCGCGCTGCCGTGCTCGGCGGTGACGTGGCCGATCTCGTGGCCGATGACCCCGGCCAACTGCGCCTCGTTCGCCGCCAGCGCCAGCAGCCCGCGGGTGACGTAGACATAGCCGCCCGGGATCGCGAAGGCATTGACCGTGGGGCTGTCGAGCACGGTGAAGGTCCAGCGCTCGTTCGGCTGCTCGGACACCGCCGCGACGCGCCGGCCGATCCGCTCGACATACGCGGTCACGCCGGCATCGCCATAGGCGCCGCCAAAGCGGGCGACGATCTTGGCATGGGCCGAATCGCCCTCACGCTGCTCGGCTGCCGAGCGCACGGGCGTGGTTTCGGGCACCGATCCGCCAGTGAAGCCGCCGGCGCCGCCCGCCGTCTGGCAGGCGATCAGCGCGCTTGCGCCGAGGCCGAGCATCAGGGCGCGCACCAGCCGTGCCCATGCCGGTCGCGCCGGTGTCATCGGTCGCCTTGCGATCCCTCCCGGTGCCATTTGTCGCCGTGTCATCAGTCTCCGTATCATTGGTCCCCGCGTCATCGGTCGTCCTCCGCCGTTCTTCGCCGGGACCGCGCGCGCATTGACCGGACGGCCCGGTTCCACTACCCCTTCGCGCGGGACCCCGTAGCTCAGCAGGATAGAGCGGTCGCCTCCTAAGCGACAGGTCACAGGTTCAAATCCTGTCGGGGTCGCCACCTTGGCGCGGATCGGTCCGGCGCCTCGGGCCCGTCGTCCCCCCGCCTTCGGCCCGCCTTGGGCGGCGTCCAGTGCGGGGGTTGCGAATCCCGGCGCCCGGGCGTATATGAGCCGCAACATCGCGGCGGCCTCGCTGGACACGGCGAGACCCCCCACCGGGTTTTGTCAGGCGGGCCGCGCGGCCCGCTTTTTTGTTGACCCCGGAGGCTCCGCCGCCCATGACCAACATGGTCGCCAAGGCACCCATGGATGAGCGCCTCGCCCGGATCGTGGAACCCACGGTCGTGGCGATGGGCTTCGAGTTGGTGCGCCTGCGCTTCATGGGCGGCAAGCGCAAGACGCTGCAGATCATGGCCGAGCGGCCCGACGGCACGATGGAGGTCGAGGACTGCGCCCAGCTCAGCCGGGCGATCTCGGCGCTGCTCGATGTCGAGGACCCGATCTCGGACGCCTACGCGCTCGAGGTGTCGTCGCCCGGCATCGACCGGCCGCTGACCCGGCTTCAGGATTTTTCGCGCTGGGACGGCTACGAGGCCCGGCTCGAGACCGACGAGATGATCGACGGGCGCAAGCGGTTCAGGGGCGTGCTGGCCGGCGTCGAGGGCGACGAGGTGCTGATCGAGGTCGAGGAAGGCACCGTCGGCCTGAAGTTCGAGTGGCTCTCGGACGCCAAGCTGGTGCTGACCGACGAGCTGGTGGCCGAATCGCTCAAGGGCCGCAAGCACGCCTTCGACGAGACCGCCTACGACGAGATCGAGACTGACGAGGAGGGGGAAACCCCCGAGACCGAGGAGGAAGAGGTTCCGATGCACAGGAAGGACGCCTGAGATGGTCAGTGCAAACCGTCTCGAGCTTCTGCAGATCGCCGATGCGGTCGCGCGCGAGAAGCTGATCGACCGTGAACTGGTCCTCGAGGCCATGGAGGACAGCCTCGGCAAGGCTGCGCGCTCGCGCTATGGCGCCGAGTACGACATCCGCGCCTTCATCGACCGCAAGACCGGCGAGATCATGATGAGCCGCGCGCTCGAGGTGGTGGACGAGGTCGAGAACCACTTCACCCAGATCCCGGTCGTGGAAGCCCGCCTGAAGAACCCCGAGGCCGAGGTCGGCACCTTCATCACCGAGCCGCTGCCGCCGATGGATTTCGGCCGCATCGCCGCCCAGACCGCCAAGCAGGTCATCGTCCAGAAGGTCCGCGACGCCGAGCGCGAGCGCCAGTTCGAGGAATTCAAGGACCGCATCGGCGAGATCATCAACGGCGTGGTCAAGCGCGTCGAATACGGCAACGTCATCGTCGATCTGGGCCGTGGCGAGGGCATCGTGCGGCGCGACCAGCTGATCCCGCGCGAGGCTTACCGCGTCGGCGACCGCATCCGCGCCTATGTCCGCGACGTGCGCCGCGAGGCGCGCGGCCCGCAGATCTTCCTGAGCCGCACCGCGCCCGAATTCATGGCCAAGCTGTTCGCGATGGAAGTGCCGGAAATCTATGACGGCATCATCGAGATCAAGGCGGTCGCCCGCGACCCCGGCAGTCGCGCCAAGATCGGCGTGATCTCCTACGACAACTCGATCGACCCGGTCGGCGCCTGCGTCGGCATGCGCGGCTCGCGCGTGCAGGCGGTGGTCAACGAGCTGCAGGGCGAGAAGATCGACATCATCCCGTGGAACGGCGATGCCGCGACCTTCATCGTCAACGCGCTCCAGCCCGCCGAGGTCACCAAGGTGGTGATGGACGAGGACGCCCAGCGCATCGAGGTCGTGGTCCCCGACGAGCAGTTGAGCCAGGCGATCGGTCGGCGCGGCCAGAACGTGCGCCTCGCTAGCCAGCTCACCGGCTGGGACATCGACATCATGACCGAGGCCGAGGAATCGGAGCGCCGCCAGCAGGAGTTCAACGAGCGCACCACCATGTTCATGGAGACGCTCGACGTCGACGAGATGGTGGCCCAGCTTCTGGTGTCCGAGGGCTTCACCTCGCTCGAGGAGGTCGCCTATGTCGAGCTGGAGGAGTTGACGGTGATCGACGGCTTCGACCAGGAGACCGCCGAGGAGCTTCAGACCCGCGCCCGCGAAAGTCTCGAGGCGGCCAACCAGAAGGCGCTCGATGAAGCCCGCGCGCTCGGCGCCGACGACACCCTGATCGGGTTCGAGGGACTAACACCGCAGATGGTGCTGGCGCTCGCCAAGGACGGCATCACCGATCTCGGCGAATTTGCGAAATGCGCCGACTGGGAGCTGTCCGGCGGCTACACCACGGTCGACGGCAAGCGGGTCAAGGATGACGGCATCCTCGAGCCGTTCGACGTCAGCCTCGAGGAAGCGCAGTATCTGGTGATGAAGGCGCGCGTGGAACTCGGCATCGTCGATGCGTCCGAACTGCTGCCGCGCGAGGGCGCGGGCGACGCCGCAGCCCCGGTCGAGATGACCGAGGCCGAGGCGCTGTTCAGCACCGAGGGGGCAGGACAGCGGTGAGCATGGCGGCGGCCGGGGACGGCGAGGCGGAAATGACCCGCGGCGGGCGCGGCAAGGCACGGGTCGAACCCGAGCGGCGCTGCATCGCCTGCGGCGACAGCGGACCCACGGGGCCGCTGATCCGCTTCGTCCTCGGCCCCGACGACACGGTGGTGCCCGATCTCCAGGGCAAGCTGCCCGGGCGCGGCGCGTGGCTGACGGCCGACCGGGCGCTGGTGGCGAAGGCGGTGAAGAAGAACCTGTTCGCCCGCGCCTTCCGCCAGCCGGTCAAGGTCGCACCGGATCTGGCCGACCGGCTCGAGGTGCTGCTCGCGCAGCGGCTGGTCGATCTGATCGGTCTCGCGCGCAAGGCCGGGCAGGCGGTGACGGGGTTCGAGAAGGTCCGCGCCCGGCTGGGCGAGCACAAGGCGGCGGTGCTGGTCACCGCCTCGGACGCGGCCGAGGACGGGCGGGCCAAGCTCGCGCGGATCGCGCCGGCGGGGCTCGCGCGGATCGACCTGCTCGACAGCGGGGAATTGGGTTTGGCTTTTGGACGTGATTTTGCGATACATGCCGCGCTCGACGCCGGCGGTATCGCGGATCGCGCCCTGATCGAGGCAGGGCGGCTCGCGGGTTTCCGCTCCCCTCCTGCGATGGACGAGGCAGCGCGGCTTCCTGCGGGGACCGCTGGCAATTGACGGAAAGACGGGGCCATGGGCCCCCGGACAGGGTGATTGATGAGCGACAAGGACAACGACGGCAAGACGGGCGGGCGTGGGCGCGGAGGCCCGGGCGGCGGTATGCGCGGCTCGGTGCGCCAGAGCTTCAGCCATGGCCGGACCAAGGCTGTCGTCGTCGAGCTGAAGCGGTCGAAGCGGATCGTTGCCCCCGGCGCGGGACCTGCCGCAGCCGGCACGGCGGCCACGCCCGCGACGCCCGCAGCGGCGACGCCCGCGGCCACTGCCGCGCCCCCCGCCGCGCCTCAGGCCGGTGCGAAGCCCGCGGCGGTGACGCTGAAGCCGCGCGAGGCCGAAGCCCGCCAGGGCACACCGGCTGCCCGGCAGGGCGCGCCGGCCGCATCCGCTCCCGCCCAGCGCGGCGGTGACGGTGGCGACGCCCAGCGCCTGCGCCAGGCCCGGCCGAAGATGCTCAACACCCTCTCCGAGGAGGAGTATGGCCGCCGTCTCGAGGCGCTGAAGCAGGCGAAGATCGACGACGAGCGCCGCCGCAAGGTCGAGGAGGAGGAGAACCGCCGCCGCGCCGAGCGCGACGCCCTGCGCCGCGCCGAAGACGACGCCCGC
>JAVVFE010000231.1:0-5545 GCA_032251175.1 Thermohalobaculum sp. | reverse complement strand
CCCACGAGCCCCAGCGAGGCCACGCACAGCCCCATGATCGAGCCGCCGAAGAATGCCACGGTCAGCGCGCTTGCGGCGCCCTCGGTCTTGGCGGCGGTGGCGGTGCGCACGTTGGCCTTTGTCGCGGAATACATCCCCAGCCAGCCCGCGACCGAGGACGACAGCGCCCCGGCGATCACCGCGATCGCGGTGTTCACGCCAAGAAACATCCAGGCCAGCGCGACCAGCACCGCCACGAAAACCGCGAGGATCGAGTACTCGCGCTTCATGAACACCATCGCGCCCAGATGGATCTGGTCGGCGATCTTCTTGATGCTCGCCTCGCCCTCCGGGTATTTCATCACCATGGTGTAGAGGAGGTAGGCGAAGCCAAGCCCGACCACCCCGAGGAGCGGCGGCAGGGCCATGAGTGAGGAGGCGGCCATGATCGTCCCTTGCTGTTGTTTCGTCCCGGCTTTGATGTGATTTTACGTTCTGGAGGGATCTGCAGCGGTCAGAGTGTCCGACAGTC
The DNA here is from genome assembly GCA_032251175.1 of Thermohalobaculum sp. Lineage (GTDB taxonomy): Bacteria > Pseudomonadota > Alphaproteobacteria > Rhodobacterales > Rhodobacteraceae > Thermohalobaculum. Next base: position 5,034 of record JAVVFE010000231.1, on the reverse strand, counting down.
CCGACGTTGCGCCCGATCGTTTCGTGCCGGACTGCGACTTGGATAAGGCGCGCAATCAAGCCTGTCCAGCGTCATCACGGCCACGCGCCGGTGCGCCGGGCCCGATGCCCCACATGGCCCGATGCCCGCCCCTTCGCCGCGGCCGTGCGGCGCGCGCGTGGCCCCGAAGCCCGCGCAATGGGCAGGTCGGCGGCCCCGCGGGGCCGCGCGCTCCGATCGGATGGTGGGACAGGCCGGGCAGCGGGCGCTCAGGCTCCGGCCGCCTCCATCGCCGCAATCGTTGCATCCCAGGCCAGCAGGATCGAGGCGTGGCGGTTCTTGAAGTCGCGCGCCGGCAGCAGCGCCTCGAGCCCGTCGAACGGCGCCTCGGGCACCGGGCCGCCGGCCTTCAGCATGGCGCAAAGCTGTTCGCGCCCGCGTGCGATCTCGGCGCGTGTGCGCCCCAATGCTGCCGCCCCCAGCACCGATGCCGACGACTGGCCCAGCGCGCAGGCCTTCACGTCCTGCGCGAAATCCGCGATCCGCCCGTCCGCGACCCTCACGTCGACCGTGACCGTTGAGCCGCAGAGCGGCGAGCGCCTCGTCGCGCTGCCATCGGGCGCGTCGAGCCGGCCGACATGCGGGATCTCTGCGGCAAGTGCCAGGATCCGGTCGGAATAGAGCTTCATCAGGTCCGAGGCGACGGCGGTCATGGGCGTGCTCCAAGGCTCCTGGGGGCTAGATAGCGCCTTCGCCCCCGGTGTAAAAGCCCCCGCGAAGCCGCAGGAGAGACGTCCAATGACCGACACCGACGCAACCGGCACGCCGCGCCCCGGACCGGCCTTCGACCCCGCGATGCTGACCTATGACGCCCGCGGCCTGATCCCCGCCATCGCGCAGGACGCGGGAACCGGCGAGGTGCTGATGCTTGCCTGGATGAACGCCGCCGCCGTGGCCGAGACGCTGGCCACGGGCCGCGTCACCTACTGGTCGCGCTCCCGCCAGGCGTTCTGGCGCAAGGGCGAGACCTCGGGCCACATCCAGCGGCTGCGGGAGATGCGGGTGGACTGCGACCGCGACTGCCTGCTCATGCTGGTCGAGCAGACCGGCCCGGCCTGCCACACCAACCGCCGCGCCTGCTTCTACACCGCCATCCGCGATGGCCGCGAGGTCGAGATCCTGACCCCCGAGGGTTGAGGGGCGCGGCTTCGGACCCGCCCCGCCGCCGCCGTCATCCGCCCGGCCGCGCGGGCTCTGACCCCCTTGATCGGGCGGCGGCCCACGCACCCAGGCGGGGGGCGCGGGCCTTGGCGCTCAGTCGCTGAGCGTGCCTTCCTCGTCCTTGCGCCGTGCCATGCGCGCGCGCAGGACCTGACCGAACAGGATGGGCAGCACGAAGCCCACGACCGAGACCGTCCACAGCCCGATCGCCAGCGGCGAGGCGACCAGCGCGCTCCAGTCGCCGTCCGAGATCGTCATCGCCCGGCGCAGGTTCGCCTCCATCAGGTTGCCCAGCAGCACGCCCAGGATCACCGGCACCAGCGGCACGTCCAGCTTGCGCAGGCCCCAGCCCAGCACGCCGAACACGACCATCACCAGAAGGTCGAAGGTCGACCCCGAAATGCCGTAGATGCCGACGAAGGACACCATCGCCACGATTGGCATCAGCAGGCGCGGCGGCACCAGCAGCACCCGCACGAACAGCCCGACCATCGGGATGTTCAGCGCCAGCAGCATCAGGTTGCCGATGAACAGAGCCGCGATCAGCCCCCAGACCACGTCCGGATTCTGGGTGAACAGCAGCGGCCCCGGCGTGATGTTGAGCGACAGCAGCATGGCCAGCAGCACCGCCGTGGTGCCCGAACCCGGCACGCCCAGCGCCAACATCGGCACCAGCGCGCCGCCCGCGGCGGCGTTGTTGCCCGCCTCGGGCGCCGCCACGCCGCGCGGGTCGCCGGTGCCGAAGGTGCCCTCGCGGTCGACCAGCTTCTTCTCGACCGAATAGGCCAGGAACGAGCCCAGCGAGGCCCCGGCCCCGGGCAGCACGCCGGCGATGAAGCCCAGCAGGGACGAGCGCAGCATGGTCGGCGTGCAGCTTGCGATCACCGCGCGCGACGGGATGATCCGGCCGATGGCGACCTTGGCCTCCTTGCCCTCAACCGAGGCCTCGCCGCGGTGCTCGAGGAAGATGAACACCTCCGACAGCGCGAACAGGCCGACGATCGCGACCAGGAAGTCGATGCCGTCGTAAAGATGCACCTCGCCGAACGCGAAGCGCGGCACGCCGGTCTGCCCGTCGACCCCGATCATCGCGATGCCAAGCCCCAGTGCCGCGGCGAAGGCCGCCTTCGCCTGATTGCGCGAGGCGATCCCGCCCAGCGTCGCGAAGGCCAGCACAAACAGCGCGAAATACTCGGCCGGTCCGAACAGCAGCGCGACCTTCACCAGCTGCGGCGCCAGGAACACCAGCCCCCAGGTCGCCAGGAACGCGCCGACGAAGGACGCGAGCCCCGACAGCGCCAGCGCCTCGCCCGCCCGCCCGGCCAGCGCCATGGGATAGCCGTCGAGCGTGGTCATCAGCGCCGGTTCGTCGCCCGGGATGTTCAGCAGGATCGAACTGATCCGCCCGCCATACATCGCCCCGTAATAGACCGAGGTGAGCAGGATCATCGCCTCGGTCGGACCCAGGCCCAGCGTGAAGGCCAGCGGGATCAGGATCGCCACGCCGTTCGAGGGCCCAAGCCCCGGCAGCGCGCCGATGATCGTGCCGAGGAAGCAGCCGACCAGCGCCAGAAACAGGTTCTGCCAGGTCAGCGCGACGGCAAAGCCGTCGGCCAGGGATGCCAGTGCGTCCATCGTCGCCTCTCCCTCTAGATGCCCAGCGGACCCTTGGCCAGCGACAGGCCAAGGATCAGATGAAAGACCGTGTAGATGCCGAGCGAGGTCAGCACCCCCGCGACCACCGCCTGCAAGGGGCGCGTGCCCAGCCGCCAGGTCAGGATGCCCGATGCCGCAGCCGTCGCGATCAGGAAGCCAACCTTGGGCAGCAGCAGCGCGTAGGCCACCATCACCGCCACCGCGCCTGCGATCTCGAGCAGGCGCCCGGCCTTCGGCCAGTCCGGCTCGGCGTCAGGGCGCAGCAGGATCACCAGGCTCGCGAGCCCCAGCAGTGCTGCGATGATGATGGGGAAGGTGCGCGGCCCCACCGGGTCCGAGATGAAGCTCAGCTCGATCTGCGTCGCGCCCCAGATGAAGAAGGCGGCGAGCGCGAGCCCGATGCCGCCGAAGATGCGGTCGCTCATTGCGTGTCCTCCCGCGGCGTGGCGCAGGGGTGCGCGACCGCTTGTTGTGTGATGCCGGGGGGCGCGCGCATCGCGGTGCGACCGCCCCGTCGTTTGTCACCGCGGCCCGCGACCGGCCGTCGCCCGGCTGTTCCGGGTCCGGCCCGCGGCGCGCGCGTGCGCGCCCGGCCCTGCGTGCGGCGCCGCAGCCCCGGCACGGCGGCCGGGGCTGCGGCAGGCGGGGCGCGCGCGGATGCCGCGCCCCGCCCGTTACTTGATCAGGCCGATCTCGCGCGACAGCGCCGCGATCGAGGCGACCGACTCCGCCACGAAGGCCTGGAAGGCGGCGCCGCTGAGGTCCAGCGGCGCAAGGCCGTTCGCCTCCATCACGGCCTTCCACTCGGGTGAGGCATAGACCTTCGCCACCCGCTCGACCCAGTAGGCATAGGCCTCGTCCGACATGCCGCCCGGGGCGTAGAATCCGCGCCAGTTCGCGCCGATCGCGTCGATCCCCTGCTCGCGCGCCGTGGGGAAGCTGCCGAAATCGCCCGGCAGGCGCTCGGGCGCCAGCACCGCGATCACCTTGATGTCGCCCGAATCGACGAAGCCCTTGGCCTCCGAGGCGTCACCCGTGAAAGCCTGCACTGAACCCGCCAGAAGCTGCGTCACTGCCTCGCCGCCGCCGTCGAAGGCGACGTATTTGATGGTCCGCAGATCGTCGATCCCGGCCTTGTCGGCGGCGATCAGCACCTTCAGGTGGTCCCAGCCGCCCACCGCCGAGCCGCCGGCGATCGAGATCGACTTCGGGTCCGCCTTGATGCGGTCCATCAGTTCGGGCAGCGTGCCGATGTCGCTGCCCTTCGCCACCGCGATGATGCCGTAGTCCGCGCCGACCGCGCCGACCCAGCGCACTTGGTCGATGGTGTTGCCGGGATAGGCGCCCTGCGCCAGCCGCGTCGCGGTGGCCGACGAGGCTGCGGTGATCAGGCCGTTCTCGGCATTGCGCTTGTTCACAACTTCCGCGAAGGCCACGCCGCCGCCGCCGCCGGCGAGGTTGGTGACCTGCATCGTGCCGGGGATCAGCCCGAGGTCCTGAAGCGTCTTGCCGACCTGTCGGCAGGTGAAGTCCCAGCCGCCGCCGGGATTGGCGGGGGCGATGCACTCGGTCGCCTCGGGCTCGAAGGCGAGCGCGGGCGTGCCGAGGGCGCCGAGCGCGACCAGCGCCGCGGCGGCGATCCGGCGAACCGGTGTGGTGGTGAACATGCGTCTTTCCTCCCGAACGGGTGTCATTGGGCGTGCCGCGGGCATTCATGCGCCCCCGGTCAGCGCCACGCCTACGCCCCCAGCCTGTCATCAAGCTGTCGCGCCGGGCGATCTCGGCGCTTCTGTCGGGGCGCGCCCCGCGCTAGGCTGGGCCGCGGTGCCCGCCATCGAACGAGCCGGGCCCGGGGGGAACGCAGCGCCATGCGGATCTTGCTGGTCGAGGACACGTCCGATGTCGCCGAGGCGATCGTCGAGAGCTTCCGCCGCCGCGGCGATGCGGTCGACCGCGCCGCGACCTGCGAGGCCGCGGGCGATGCGCTGGCGGTGCAGGGCTACGACCTGGTGATCCTCGACATCAACCTGCCCGACGGCTCGGGCATCGACGTGCTGCGCGGCCTGCGGCGGGCGCGCGACACCACGCCGGTGCTGGTCCTGACCGCGCGCCTGGCGGTCGAGGATCGGGTCGAGGCGCTGGACCTCGGCGCCGACGACTACCTGATGAAACCCTTCG
>JAVVFE010000230.1:0-5552 GCA_032251175.1 Thermohalobaculum sp. | reverse complement strand
CTCGCCGCGGTCGTGCCGCTGATCGGCGCGGTCGTGGCCGCGCTGGTGCGCCACGGCGCGCTCGCCTGGCTGGTCGCCGTGGCGGTCGCCTGGTCGCTGCCGGTGATTTCGATCCTGATGCTGGGTCAGGTCGAGGCATCTGGCCCGATCTCCTATGCGCTGGGCGGCTGGGCGCCACCCGCTGGGATCGAGTTCAGGGTCGATCAGGCCAACGCCTACCTCGCGATCCTGGTTTCGGTGATGGCGGCGGTGGTGCTGACCGGCGCGCCGCGCTCGATCGCCGACGAGATCGCGCCCGAGAATCGCGCCTGGTTCTACGCCGTCTTCCTGCTGTGCCTGTGCGGGCTGATGGGGATGATCGTCACCGGCGACGCCTTCAACGTCTTCGTGTTCATGGAGATATCGTCGCTCGCCACCTATGTGCTGATCGCCATGGGCAGCGACCGGCGCGCGCTGGTGGCGAGCTACCAGTATCTGATCCTCGGCACGGTCGGCGCCACCTTCTACGTCATCGGCGTGGGTCTGTTGCTGACCATGACTGGCACGCTGAACCTGGTCGATCTGGCCGAACGGCTGCCGCAGGTCGAGGCCACCCGCCCGCTGATCGCGGCGGCGGCCTTCATCGTCGTTGGCCTCGGGCTCAAGCTTGCGCTGTTCCCGATGCACCTTTGGCTGCCGAACGCCTATGCCTACGCGCCCTCGGCGGCTTCGGCGTTTCTCGCCTCGACCGCCACCAAGGTCGCGGTCTACCTGCTGGTGCGCTTCGCCTTCTCGGTCTACGGCATCGACTTCGTGCTGGGCCACACCCCGGCGGGCTTGATGCTGCTGACGCTGGCGGCGGTGGCGATGATCGCGGGGTCGCTGTCGGCGATCTTCCAGACCAATGTGAAGCGGATGCTGGCCTATTCCTCGGTCAGCCAGATCGGCTACATCATCCTCGGCATCGCGATGATCAGCGAGACCGGCCTGACCGGCGGCATCAGCCATCTGTTCAATCACGCGCTGATCAAGGGCGGGCTGTTCATGGCGGTGGCCGCGGTGGTGTTTGCCACCGGCGCCACGCGGATCGAGGACATGGCGGGCCTGGGACGGACCATGCCGATCACCATGGGCGCCTTCGTCATCGCGGGGCTGGGCCTGATCGGCGTCCCGGGCACCGCCGGCTTCGTGTCGAAGTGGTATCTGATCCAGGGCGCTGCCGAACAGGGCATGTGGTGGATCGTGGCCGTCATCGTCGTCTCGTCGCTGATGGCGGTGATCTATGTCGGCCGGGTGGTCGAGGTCGCCTGGTTCCGCGCGCCCGTGGCCGAAAACCCGCGCAAGGCGCCGCCCGAACTGGTCGCGGCGACCGTCGCGCTGGCGGTGGCGGTGGTGGTGTTCGGCCTCTACACCGACTTCTCGGCCGGGATCGCGGCCGATGCCGCGCGCATTCTGATCGAGGGGTATGCGCGATGACCAGCACGCTTCTGATGGACATCGCGCTGCTGCTGCCCTTCGCGGGGGCGGTCGGCATCTGGCTGGCGGGGCGCTGGCCCAACCTGCGCGAGGCGGTGACGCTGACGACGGCGGTGGCGCTGTTCGCCGTGATCCTGACCCTGCTGACCCGGGTGATGGCGGGCGAGCGGCCCGAGATCCATCCCATCCAGCTTTTCCCGGGCGTCGAGATCGACTTCGTGCTCGAACCACTGGGGATGCTGTTCGCGACCGTGGCCTCGACGCTGTGGATCGTCAATTCGATCTATTCGATCGGCTACATGCGCGGCAACGACGAGCCGCGCCAGACCCCGTTCTACATCTGCTTCGCGATCGCCATCGGCGGGGCGATCGGCGTCGCCTTCGCCGGCAACCTGCTGACGCTGTTCCTGTATTACGAGCTGCTGACGCTCTCGACCTATCCCCTCGTCACCCACAAGGGCACCGACGAGGCCAAGCGCAAGGGCCGGGTCTACCTGATCCTGCTGATGGGCACCTCAATGGTGTTCATGCTGCCGGCGATCATCTGGGTGCTGACCGTGGCGGGGACCACGGAGTTCACCGCGGGCGGGGTGCTGGCCGGGGCGGGAATGCCGACCTGGCAGGTCTCGCTGCTGCTTGGCCTGTTCATCTTCGGGATCGGCAAGGCCGCGGTGATGCCGGTGCATTTCTGGCTGCCGGCGGCAATGGTGGCGCCGACGCCGGTGTCGGCGCTGCTGCACGCGGTCGCGGTGGTCAAGGCGGGCGTGTTCACGGTGGTCAAGGTCGTGGTCTACGTCTTCGGCGTCGATTTCCTCGCCACATCGGGCGCGGGCGACTGGCTGACTTATGCGGCGGGCTTCACCGTGGTCTGCGCCTCGGTGATCGCGCTGATGCAGGACAACCTCAAGAAGCGGCTCGCCTATTCGACCGTCAGCCAGCTGTCCTATGTCGTGCTTGCGACCGCGATCCTGACGCCGATCAGCGTCATGGGGGCAATGCTGCACATCGCGGCGCATGCGGTCTCGAAGATCACGCTGTTCTTCGCGGCGGGCTCGATCTACACCGCCGCGCACAAGACCGAGATCAGCCAGCTCGACGGCATCGGGCGGCTGATGCCCTGGACGATGGGCGCCTTCGCCATTGGTGCATTGTCGATGATCGGCGTGCCGCCGACCGCGGGATTCGTGTCGAAATGGTTCATGCTGCAAGGCGGCATGGCATCGGGAAACTGGGTGGCGATCGGCGTCATCTTCCTGTCGACCGTGCTCAATGCCGCCTATTTCCTGCCGATCGTCTACCGCGCGTTCTGGCGCGCGCCGCCGCCCGCCGACGCCCACCACCCGCATCACGGCGAGGGCCCGGCGCCGGTGGTGCTGGCGCTGACGATCACCGCCTTCGCCACGCTCGCGCTGTTCTTCTTCCCTGACGTGCCACTGGGCCTGGCCGAGGCGATGATCGCCGACCAGCCCGCCCCCGCCCCCGCGGACACCGCCCTGACCGAGGTGACGAAGTGAGCGACCATCCCACCGACGCGCCCGGCGCGGGGGCCGACCTGCCGCCCTCGGGCATCCCGGTGTTTCGCGTGACCCCCGGCACCAACCGCCACTGGCTGGTGCTGCCGGAAACCATCCGCCTGATCTGGATCGTCTCGCTGGTGGTGCTCGCGGGCACGGTCGCAGCCGAGGTCGCGGTCGACTACCACCTCAAGTTCGGCGCCGACAGCATCCCGGGCTTCGCCGCCCTGTTCGGCTTCTTCGGCTGCGTCGTGCTGGTGTTCGGCTCGAAGTTCCTGGGCATCTTCCTGAAGCGCAAGGACGATTATTACGATGACTGACCTCGTCCTGCCGCCCGGTATCATCCTGATCCTCGCCGGGCTCGCGCTGCCCTTCGTGCGCCACACCGCGCGCCAGATCCTGATGATCGCGGCGCCCCTGATGGTGCTGATCGCGATCTGGGCGCTGCCCGACGGCACGCTTGCGACGCTCGACTATCTCGGCCTGACGCTCGAGCCGGTGAAGGTCGATGCGCTGTCGCGCCTGTTTGCCACGGTGTTCGCGATCATGGGGTTCGCGGGCGGGCTGTTCGCGCTCAACCAGACCAATGCGCGCGAGCTTGCGGCCGCCTTCGTCTATGCCGGCTCGGCCATCGGCGTGACGCTGGCGGGGGACCTGGTCACCGTCTTCATCTTCTGGGAGGTGATGGCGATCGCCTCGACCATCGTGGTCTGGTCGGGCGGGCCCGGCGCGCGCGGCTCGGGGCTGCGCTATGCCGCGATCCACTTCCTGGGCGGCGTGTTCCTGATGGCGGGCATCGCCGGCGTGGTGGCGGAAACCGGCTCGACCGCCTTCGGGCCGATGCAGGCGACCTCCTTCCCCACCATCCTGATCCTCGTGGCCTTCCTGATCAACGCGGGCGCGCCGCCGCTCGCGGCCTGGCTGCCGGATGCCTATCCGCGAGCGTCGTGGTCGGGCACGGTGTTCCTGTCGGCCTTCACCACCAAGACGGCGGTCTATACCCTGATCCGCGGCTATCCGGGCGAGGAGATCCTGATCTGGATCGGCCTCTGGATGGTGTTCTACGGCATCGTCTACGCGATCCTCGAGAACGACATGCGCCGGATCCTCGCCTATTCCATCGTCAACCAGGTGGGTTTCATGGTCTGCGCGGTGGGCATCGGCACGCCGCTGGCGCTGAACGGCGCGGCCGGGCACGCCTTCGCCCACATCATCTACAAGGCGCTGCTGCTGATGTCGGCGGGCTCGGTGCTGTATATGACCGGCAAGTCGAAATGCACAGACCTGGGCGGGCTGTTCCGGACCATGCCGGTCAGTTGCGTCTGCGGCATCGTCGGCGCGCTCGCGATCTCGGCCTTCCCGCTGACCTCCGGCTTCGTCGCCAAGTCGATGATCTCGGACGCGGCCGGGGCCGAGAAGATGGTCGTGGTCTACTTCCTGCTGGCCGTGGCCTCGGCGGGCGTGTTCCTGCACGCCGGCATCAAGTTCCCGTGGTTCGTGTTCTTCCAGAAGGATTCCGGCCTGCGCCCGCAGGACCCGCCCTGGAACATGCAGGCCGCGATGATCTTCTGCGCCGTGCTCTGCATCGGGCTGGGGGTCTGGTATTCGCCGTTCTACGCGATCCTGCCCTACCCGGTCGAGTATGTGCCCTATGACGCGTCGCATGTGATCTTCTACCTGCAACTGCTGCTGTTCTCGGGGCTGGCGTTCTTCCTGATGCTGGGGGCGCTGAAGCGCACGCTGACCATCACGCTCGATATCGACTGGTTCTGGCGCCGCGGTGGGCGGGCGATCGCCGAGGAATTCGAGTTCCAATGGCTGCGCGCCTATGGCGTGATCGTCGAGGGGTTCTGGCGCAAGCTGCGCCTCGTGATTGAGGGGCTCTACGTCAACTACGGCCCCGACGGCCCGTGGTCGCGCACCCGTCCCTCGGGCGCGGTGGCGCTGTGGGTGTCGGTGCTGCTGTCAGGGTTCCTGCTGTTCTCGTATCTCTGAGGCGGGTCCGCCTGCCTCACTCGGCGCCCATGCGGCGCGCCACGCGCTGGCGCGCAAGCCCCGCGTCGCGGTCCTCGACATACAGCAGCCCGCACAGCTTGCGCACCAGCGCCGCCTCGGTATGGCAGCGCGCGCCGTCGGCATAGGCGACCTCCCAGACCGCCTCGATCACCGCGATGCGTTCGGCATGCGGCACGCTGTCCTTGATGGCACGCGTGAGACTGACGAGATCGGGCGCCCGGTGCGCCGCCGCCTCGCCGGCCGACACCAGCGCCCGGGCTGCGTCGGCGCCCAGGCCATAGCGCCGCGCCAGCAGCGCCTCGATCAGGGCGCGCTCGTCCGCGTCGAATGTCCCGTCGGCCTCGGCCGCGCGGACCAGCACGGCGGCCAGCGCCTCGCGGCCATCATGGGCGGGGCGGGGCGCAGCGGCGGGGGCGAACAGCGATGCGATGCGGTCGAACATGGCGCAAATATAATCGCCTGCCGCCAGGATGCGACCCCCGCGTTGTCCACCATGCGGGATGCCCCCGCGACCGCCCGATGGCACGGCCGAGGAACGCGTGCGCAGCCCCTGCCCCGCCCGACCAT
>JAVVFE010000229.1:0-5593 GCA_032251175.1 Thermohalobaculum sp. | reverse complement strand
AACGGACTCTGACTCCGTTAGTCGAGGTTCGAATCCTCGTCCCCCAGCCAGACCCTCTCCGGCCCGGCCATCCGCCGCGTCGGCCCCGCATCGGCCCGGTCCGCGGACGGCAGCGATCGCCGCTTGCAGGCGGCCATGCGCCCCGGCATCCTCGCAGCCGGATTCGGGCGGCTGGCCCCGGTCGTCCTGGGGAGGGAATTTTCCATGCATGTCCTGATCATCGGCGCGGCGGGAATGGTCGGCCGGAAGCTTGCCGCACGACTCGCGGCCGAGGGCGGCGTGGGCGAGCGCGCGCTTGCGCGCCTGACCCTGGCCGACGTGGTCGCACCGACCCCGCCCGCCGGTTTCCAGGGGCCGGTCGAGGCGCTGGCCGCCGATATCGCCGACCCCGCGCTGGCGGCGCGGCTGATCGGCGCCCGGCCCGACCTGATCTTCCATCTCGCCGCCATCGTCTCGGGCGAGGCCGAGGCCGATTTCGACAAGGGCTACCACATCAACCTCGACGCGACCCGCGGCCTGCTCGACGCGATCCGCGCCGCGAATGCCGAGGACGGCTATCGCCCCCGGCTGGTGTTCACCTCCTCGATCGCGGTGTTCGGCGCGCCCTTCCCCGACCGGATCGGCGACACCTTCCACTGCACGCCGCAAACCAGCTACGGCACGCAGAAGGCGATGTGCGAACTGCTGCTCGAGGATTACACGCGGCGCGGCTTTCTCGACGGCATCGGCCTCAGGCTGCCGACCATCTGCGTCCGGCCGGGCACGCCGAACAAGGCCGCCTCGGGGTTCTTCTCGAACATCCTGCGCGAGCCGCTGTCGGGCTGCGAGGCGGTCCTGCCGGTCGACGACAGCGTGCGCCACTGGTTCGCCAGCCCGCGCGCGGCAACGGGGTTCCTGATGCACGCGGCCGCGCTCGATCTCGCGGCCCTGGGCCACCGACGGGTGCTGAACATGCCCGGCCTCTCGGCCACGGTGGGCGACCAGCTCGACGCCCTCGGCCGGATCGCGGGCGCACGCGCGCTTCGCCTGATCCGGCGCGAGCCCGACCCGCTGATCGCGCGCATCGTCGCCGGCTGGCCGCGCGATTTCGCGCCCGAGCGTGCCCAGGCCCTCGGCTTCACCGCCGAGCACAGCTTCGACGAGATCATCGCCGCCCACATCGCCGACGAGCTGGGCGGCCGGCTGCCCTGAGGCGCACGGCCCCGGCGCTATCCCCGCAACGCCCGCATCCAGCCCAGCCCCGCATCGGTGCCGGCCCGCGGGCGGTATTCGGCGCCGAAGGCCCCGGCATAGCCCAGCCGCGCGATCTCCGGCAGCAGCCAGCCATAGGCGATCTCGCCCTCGTCGGGCTCGGCGCGGCTGGGGACGGCGGCAAACTGCACATGGCCGACCATCGGCGCCACCCGCTCGAACAGGCGCGTCAGGTCGCCTTCCATGATCTGCAGGTGGTAGCAGTCGAACATGATCCGCACCTCGGGCCGGCCCAGCGCCTCGATCAGCGCGGTCGCCTGCGTCGCGGTCTGCAGGAAATAGCCGGGTGCATCGCGGCGGTTCAGCGGCTCGATCAGCACGCCCATGCCGCGCTCGACCGCGCGGTCGGCGGCGAAGCTGAGGTTGGCGAGGAACGTCTCCCGCGCCGCGGCGCCCGACGCGAAGCCGGCCATGACATGCACGTTTGACGCCCCGATCGCGGCGCCGTAGTCGAACGCCTGCGCGATCGCCGCGCGCGCGTCCGTCTCGCGGCCCGGCAGGGCGGCAAGCCCGTTCTCGCCCGCCGCCACGTCGCCGCGCACCGTGTTGAGGCCGAGCACGGGAAGCCCCGCAGCATCCAGCGCCGCCCGGACCTCGGCCGCTGGCGTCGCATAGGGCCAGTGCAGCTCGACCGCATCGAAGCCCGCGTGCGCGGCCGCCGCGATCGCCTCGGGCAGCGGCAGCTCGGTCCACAGGAAGCCGAGATTGGCCGACAGCCGGATCATGCGTCCCACTCCACCCCGAACTGCTGCACCAGGTCGCGAACCTGCGCGTCGCTCAGCCCGATCGCCCCGGTGCCGCGGGTCAGCAGCGCCAGCTTGGCGGTCTCCTCCAGCTCCTCGATGGCATGGACCGCAGCCTCGAGGTCGCGGCCCGCCACCACCGGCCCGTGATTGGCCAGCACCACCGCCGAGCGCCGCCCGGCGAGGCTGCGGACCGCCTCGCCCATCCCCGGGTCACCGGGGCGGAAATAGGGAAGCAGCTTCACCCGCCCCAACCGCATCACCGAATAGGCGGTCAGCGGCGGCAGCAGGCTGTCGGGATCGGCATCGGGCATCATCGACAACGCGACCGAATGGGTCGAATGCAGATGCACCACCGCCCCCGCGCGGTCGCCGCGGGTCTCGTAAAAGGCGGCATGCAGCGCCATCTCCTTGGTCGGCGCGTCCCCGCCGATCAGCCGCCCGGCCGCGTCGAGGCAGGTCAGCCGGGCGGGGTCGAGCCGCCCCATGCTCACGCCCGTGGGCGTCACCAGCAGGCCGCCATCGGGCAGCCGGGCCGAGATGTTGCCCGAGGCCCCACCGGTCAGCCCCCGCGCGAAGATCGAGCGGCCGAAGGCGCAGATTTCCTCGCGCAGCCGGGCCTCGGCGCTCATGCCCCCTCCAGCACGCGCGGGGCTTTTTCGAAGAAGTCCTCGGCGCCGAAATTGCCCGATTTGAGCGCGAGCGCGAGCGGACGCCCGCTCGCCCTGACCGCCGGCACGCCGGGGTCGATCTCGGGGCCGATTTCCAGCGCCGACAGCCCCAGCCCCTCGACCACCGCGCCCGAGGTCTCGCCCCCCGCGGTCACCAGGCGGGCAACGCCCCCGGCCACCAGCCGGCGCGCGGTCTCGGCCATCAGCGCCTCGATCGCGCCCGCCACCGCCTCGCGCCCGTAGCGCGCCTGCGCGGCGCCGACCGTCGCCGGATCGGCCGAGGAATAGGCCAGCGGCAGGGTGTCCGGGTGGTTCAGCAGGAAGGCTGCGACCGTCGCGGCGGTCACCGCGCCCGACATCACCGCATCCGCGCCGATCTCCATCGCCGGATAGGCCGCCCTGTGCCGCGCGACCTGCGCGTTGGTGGCGCCCGAGCACGACCCCGACAGGATCGCGGCAGGCCCGCCCACGCCGGTCCAGTCGATGCCTACGCTCGAGATCAGCCCGGCCTCGCGGAAATTCCCCGGCAGCCCCAGCGCCACGCCCGATCCGCCGGTGATCAGCTTCAGGTCGCGCGCCGCCCGGCCGATGGCGATCAGATCGGCGTCGCGGATCGCATCGACCACGATCAGCGTGCGGCCCCCCGCCTGCTCGGCGGCCAGCGCCGCCGCGATCGCCTCGGCCCCCGCCAGCACCACGGCAGCGCCGACATGGCCCACGGCGTGGCGGGTCTGCGGCGCCAGCCAGCGGCGGATGTCAGGGTCGGTCATCGGCGTCAGCGGGTGGTTCTGCATCCCCGATTCGTTCAGCAGCCGGTCGCCGACGAACAGGTGCCCCTGATACACCGACCGCCCGGTCGCCGGAAACGCCGGGCAGACGATGACGCGGTCCGCCCCCAGCCGCTCGATCAGCGCATCGGCCACCGGCCCGATATTGCCCTCGGGCCGCGAATCGAAGGTCGAGCAGTATTTGAAGAAGACCTGCCGGCAGCCCTGCGCCTGCAACCAGTCGAGGGCTGCGAGCGACTGCGCCACCGCCTCGGCCGGCGGGGTGGTGCGCGACTTCAGCGCGACAACACCCGCCTCGACACCCGCCGCGGCAGGCTCGGCCGGCACACCGCAATACTGCACCGCCCGCATGCCGCCCTTGGCCAGCGTGTTGGCGAGATCAGACGAGCCGGTGAAATCGTCGCCGATGCAGCCGAGCAGCATCACCCCTCTCCCGGCAGCGTCAGGCCCGCATTGCGGGCATAGACCTTGGCGACCGCCGCGTCGTCCTCGCTCCCATGCCCCGCGCCCGAGGCGGCCAGGAACTGCTGCAACGCCGACGCCGCCAACGGCGAGGCGAACTTCGCCGCGCGGGCGATGTCCGAGACGATGCCGAGATCCTTGACGAAGATGTCCACCGCCGAATGCGGCGTGTAGTCGCCCGCGGCGATGTGCGGGCCGCGGTTCTCGAACATCCACGAGGTGCCAGCGCATTTCGCGATCACCTCGACCGTGCGGCCCGGATCCAGCCCCTGCGTCATGCCGAAGGTGATCGCCTCGGCCGCCGCCGCGATGTGCACGCCCGCGAGAAGCTGGTTCACCACCTTCATCGCCGACCCCGGCCCCGCCCGGTCGCCCAGCTCGAACACCGTCTCGGCCATGGCGTCGAGCGCCGGGCGGGCGGCGGCGAAGGCCGCGGCACTGCCCGAAGCCATGAAGCTGAGCCGCCCCTCGGCCGCCCGGACCGAGCCGCCCGAGATCGGCGCATCGAGATAGAGCACGCCCTGTCCGGCCAGCCGCGCCTCGGTCCGGCGCGCGTAATCGGGCGACACGGTCGGGCTGTTGATCACCACGGCGCCCGGCCTGAGGGCTGCGGCAAGGCCGCGCTCGCCGAACAGCACGGCATCGGACTGGGCCGCGTTGACCACCACGATCACCACCGCATCGGCCGCGGCAATCGCCGCCTCGCGCGGGGTGGCCGCGCCCCCCTCGGCCCGGAACGCCGCCTCGCGCTCGGGCGAGATGTCGAGGCCGACGGTCTCGATCCCGGCGCGCACCAGCGAACGGGCCATCCCGAAGCCCATCGAGCCGAGGCCCACGAGAACTGCCTTCATGCGCTATCCTTCCGGTGTTCGCGATGTCCCCTCTGCCGCCCATTCAACCCGATCGCGGGCGCGCCCGCCAGCCACTGCCGCACAGCGCCCGCATCACGAGCGGTGCGGCAGGGCGCGGATGATAGCCGCATGATTGGCCGAAACTGCACCGAGATTGAGTCTGAACCGACCTGTAACCCATGGTGTTGCCCTGAAAATCAAAGGGCTCAGGCGTTTCCACCTAAGCCCTTGATCTATTTGGTGGGCGCACAAGGACTCGAACCTTGGACCCGCTGATTAAGAGTCAGCTGCTCTACCAACTGAGCTATACGCCCCAAAGAGGCGCTCTCCATAATCGCATTCCCGGGGGGCGTCAAGCGCCGGCCGCGCGGGGGTGCGCTCAGCGGCGCTTCTTGAGGTAGACGTAGAACGCGCCTTCGCCGCCGTGGCGGCGGTGGGCCTCAAAGACGCCGACGATCTGGTCGCCCACCGGACCCGCGCGCAGCCAGCGCGGCGCGTCGTGGCGCAGGATGCCGCGGCCCGGGCGGCGGAAGATGTCGTCGGGGTCGTCGCGGTGCGCGCCCTTGCCGGTGATCACCAGAACGCAGCGCAGGCCGCGCGCCGCGGCGCCGGTCATGAAACGGTCGAGCGCCAGATGCGCCCGCTCGGCGGTCATGCCGTGCAGGTCGATGCGCGCATCCGGCAGGCGCTCGCCGCGGCGCAGCCGTTCGGCCGTGCGTCGGTCGAGCCCGGCTTCCGGCCGGCCGACCGGCACCGGCGCCGGGTCGTGCAGATCGAGCGTCACGCGCCCCACCCCGCCCGGGCGCGCCGGCCAGCGCGGCGGCGGC
>JAVVFE010000228.1:0-5598 GCA_032251175.1 Thermohalobaculum sp. | reverse complement strand
GTGTTCACCACCCGCGGCTGAGCCGGCCGCCCGCCGCACACAGCCGCGCCTGCCCTCGCCCCGAGGCCGTCGGACCTCTCCACGAAGTCCAGCGCCCTGTGGCCATAGGGCTCGGCCGCATCACGGCCGCAGGCGGCGCGCGCCCGCCAGGGGTCGCATCAGGCCGCGAAGACCTGCGCCGCATCCGCCCAGGCCGCGCGCAACGCAGCCTCGGCGCCGAACGGCAGGTTGAGGAAGATCAGGCCCGAGCCCGTCATCCCCCGCTCGGGCGGCGTTCGGAACGCGGCCTCATGGCACAAAAAGCCCGGCAGGTGCGCCGCCTCGATCGGCGCGACCAGGTCGGTCGCGTGGCGCCCGGCCGGCAGGATCGGATACCAGATCATCACCACGCCCTGCGGCCAGCGGCGCAACAGCGCCAGCGCGGTGCGCGCGGTGCGGGCGTATTCGTCCTTCACCTCGTAGCTCGGGTCGATCAGCGCCAGCCCGCGGCGCGGCGTGGGCGGGGCCAGCGCGATCAGCCCCTCGTGCCCGTCGCGGCGGTGGATCGCGACCCCTTCGCCCGCCATCACGGCCGACAGCGCGGCGTGCTCGGCCGGGTGCAACTCGCACAGGTGCAGCCGGTCCTGCGGGCGGGTCATGAGCCGCGCGAGCAGCGGCGAGCCGGGATAGGCGGTGGCGCCATAGCGCGCCCGCACCATGCCCAGCGCCTGCCAGAACGGTCCCGCGCCCGGCACCAGCCGGCCGATCCCGCCCGCCGCCTCGCCGGTCTTCAGCGCCTCGGGCGCGCCGAGGTCATAGAGGCCGCGTCCCGCATGGCTCTCCATATAGCTGATCGCGCGCGGCTTGGCGGTCATCAGCGCGAGCAACGCCGCCAGGCCCATGTGCTTGTGCAGGTCGGCCGCGCTGCCCGCGTGATAGGCGTGCTGGTAGGACAGCATCGCCGGTCAGACCAGCGCGACCGTCTCGACCCGGTCGAGCCGGCCGTCCTGCTCGGCCCAATGGGTCATGTTCAGCACCCGCCCGTCGGCGCGCACCGCGGCGATGGCGTCGCGGTCGGCCTCGGCGAACACCCATCCCGCGCGGTTCAGCACGCCTTCGGCCAGCACGCCGGTCTCGGGGAAGCCCGCATCCGGCGGACCGTAGACCGCAGCCGCGCCGGTGTTGGTGTCGACCGCCGCGTTCCAGTCCACATGCCCCACGGTCGGGGCGTGGACCACGACGCACTGCCCCTCCAGCGCCCGGGCCATGGCGCCGATGCGCACGCGCCAGTAGCCCGCCAGCCGCTCGGTGCAGGATGGCACCAGCAGGATCTCGACCCCGGCCGCGACCATCGCGCGGGCGATCAGCGGGAATTCGCTGTCATAGCAGATCGCGATGCCGACCCGGCCCAGCGCGGTGTCGAACACGCGGGCCTCGGCCCCCGGGTGCACGTCCCAGTCCTCGCGCTCGAAGCGCGTCATGATCAGCTTGTCCTGGATGCCCACATGCCCCTCGGGCGTGAACAGGCGCGCGCGGTTGACCGTGCGCCCATTGCTCAGGCGCACCGGCGCCGAGGCCCCCAGGATGTGCACGCCATGGCGCGCGGCAAGGCGCGCATGCAGCGCGTCGGCCTCGGGCAGCGCGTCCGAGACCGCGTCGATCGAGCCCTGAAGATCCCCCGCCCGTGGCCGCCCGGCCAGCGAGGCCAGCTCCATCGCGCCGTATTCGGGGAACACCAGAAGCTCGGCGCCCGCGCGCGCCGCCTCCTCCACCCAGCCCGACAGCTTCGCCTCGAACTGTTGCCAGCCGTCGAACCAGTCCATCGGGTAGGCTGCCGCAGCGATCCTGACCATCAGAGCTCCCGCATCCAGAATTGCATGGGTTTTTCGGTCTCGGCCGTCTCCCCGATATCGCGCCAGGGGAAGCGTGCGACAAGACCCTCGACCCTGGTGTAGCCGCGTTTCAGCCAGAACGGGTCCAGTGGCGCGTAACCGGCCGGGCGGGCCGGGTGGTCGGCCGGGCGGATCACGGCGCAGAAGCAGACATGCCGCCGCCCCAGCCTGCGTGCCTGCGCCTCGCGGTGGTCGAAGAAGGCATGCCCCGCGCCCCGGCCGCGATAGCCGGGCAGCAGCACCGATTCGCCGCAATAGAAGATGTCGGCGAGATCGAAGCCGCGCGCGGCGAACGGGCGGGCAAACTGGGCCGCGTGATCCTCCATCGGTGCGCCGGTCGCGGCGCCGACCAGCCTTGTCCCGTCCCAGGCGCCGACGACGATGGCGCCGGGGCTGTCGGCATAGGCGCGCAGATAGGTTTCCTCATAGGCCATGTCGCCGTCATAGAGGTAGGGAAAGGCGCGGAACACCGCGATCCTGAGGCGCGCGAGATCGGGCAGCGCCGCCGCCAGATCGGCCGCGGGGATCGGTTCGACCCTTAGCGTCACGCCGAGACCTGCGCGACCCAGTCGGTCAGGTTGTAATAGGTCGTGACCCGGGAAATCCGGCCATCGCGCAGCGTGAAGAAGGTGCCGGCGGGCAGGACATAGCGTTGGCCGCGCGCCTCGGGCAGCCCCTCGTCGGTTGCCAGATACTGCCCGTTCACGGTGAATTCGGCGGCGGCGCGGGTGCCGCAGGGGCTTGCCATCACCACGATGTCGCTCAGTGTTTCGGCATAGCAGCGCGTCATGTGCGCCGAGAACGCAAGGAACGCCGCCTTGCCGGTGCGATGCCCGCCCTGGTTGACGTCGTGGCGCACGTCATCGGTGAGCAGCGCGGCCATCCCCTCGGTGTCGCCGCGGTTGAAGGCGGCGTAATAGGCGGTGACGATCTCGGTCGCGGTCATGGCGGTCTCCGGCGCTGCGGTGTGTCTCTCGGGGCG
The DNA here is from genome assembly GCA_032251175.1 of Thermohalobaculum sp. GTDB lineage: Bacteria > Pseudomonadota > Alphaproteobacteria > Rhodobacterales > Rhodobacteraceae > Thermohalobaculum. The sequence goes on along the minus strand of JAVVFE010000228.1, from coordinate 2,745 downwards.
TGCGGGCGGACGATACTGCGGCGCGGCGCGCACGGCCAGCCCGGCCGCGGGCCGGATTGCGCTGACTGCGACCCATGCCGCGCCTGTCCATGGCGTGCGCGCCCCGGGACCCCGGCGGGTCAGGCGCGACACGGGGGGGGGCCATCGGCGTCCCGACCCTCGGGCCGAGGCGCGGGGTTTCCGTGGGTCGGCTCCATGCGCTGCCAGCCCGGCCTCAGACGCCCGCAAAGCCGGGCGGCAGACCGGGCGCCTGCCCGCCGGTGGCGATCCGCGGCCGGCCGGTGGCGGTGGCGATCAGCGTCGCCTCGACGATCATGCGGCGGCCCTCGATCTCGGCCTCCTGCATCTCCCAGCGCAGGCTCAGCGCGATATCGGCGGCGCCCGCGTCGCGCGCGGCGGCGCGCACCTCGGCCTCGAGCGCCGCCTCGCCCGCCAGCCGGACGGCGGCGAAGTCGGCCACGTCGCGCGTGCCGGTGCTCAGATGCAGGCGAAAGCGGTCCTCGGATGGCTGCGTGACCGTCAGGCGGCGGGTGATCTGCACCTGTCCGGCAACGGCGCCGATGGCGTTCGCGACATCGGCATGGCCCGGGATCACCGCCGCCGCGTCCAGCCGCCCGGCCACATGCGGATAGTAGATCGGCGCTGACGCCCCCAGCCCCACCAGCGGCACGCCCAGCGACAGGCGCGGGCGCACCAGCCCGGAATGCCGCGCCAGCGCCGCCTGCGCCAGCGTCGAGCCGGCCAGACCCGCCTCGCCGAACCCGTCGGCCGCGAAGGCCGCGTCGAGCACCACCGCCGCCGAGCGCGCGATCAGCGCGTCGATCACCGCACGGGCCAGCGTGGCGCCATCCGGGGCGGCGGGGCGGCCGTCGACGCCGCGCCTGCGCGCCATCAGCGCCGCGCCCAGACCGGCCGTGGCCGCGTCCCAGCCGGCATGGATGCCCAGCACATGGGCCGCGTCCGACGGCGTGAAGCCGGCAACGCGCACCAGCCCGCGCTCGACCAGACGGCGCAGGGCGATGCGCCGCGGGCGGGTGCGCAACGCCTCGTCGGCCGCGACCGGTTCGGGCCCGAGGCTGCCGAGCAGCGCCGCCTCGGCCGGGCTCAGGCCGGGCGCATCGGCGGGGCCGGTGCGCAGCAGGAAACGCCCGTCAAGCTCGCCCGGCACCGTGCGCGCAAGCTGGCGCTCGAGCACCGCGCGCACCGGCGCGCCGTGCCCGGCGCCGATCAGGGCGAGCGGGATCACCCGGCGCGGGCCCAGGACGACCGCGGCGCCCGGCTGGCGCTCATCGAGCGCGACCTCGCTGTCGCCGCCCAGGCCGTGGGTGGTCATCGCCACCGCCTCGACCATGGTGCGCATGCCGCCGACCTCGGCGCCGGCGGGGTCGAGCCGCGGCCGCCCGCCCGACAGCACCGCGATGTCGGTGGTGGTGCCGCCGATATCCGAGACGATGGCCTCGGCCAGGCCGGTCAGGAACGAGGCGCCGACCAGGCTCGCCGCCGGCCCCGACAGGATCGTCTCGATCGGCCTGAGCCGCGCGAACCCGGCCGAGACCAGCGCCCCGTCGCCGCGCACCACCATCAGCGGCGCCGCGATGCCGCGCGCCGCCATCATCGCCTCGGCCGAGCGGATCAGCCCGGCGATCATGCCCACGAGCCGCGCATTCAGCAGCGCCGTCAGCGCCCGGCGCGGGCCGCCCACCTGGGCCGAAAGCTCGTGCGAGCAGGTGACCGGCAGCCCGGTGGCCGCGTGCACCAGCTCGCGCGCGGCCAGCTCGTGCGCGGGGTTGCGCACGCCGAAATGGCCGCAGATCGCCACCGCCTCGACCGCGAGCCCGTCGAGCGCGGCGGCAAGCCCCGCGCGGTCGAGCGCCGCGCGCTCGGCCCCGTGCGGGTCGTGGCCGCCGGCGACGGCGATCAGCGGATCCTGCCCGATCGCCTCGGCCAGGCCCTGCCGGCCCAGATCGGCCGCATCGAACCCGATCATCACCAGCGCCGCGCGCCCGCCCTGGCCCTCGACCAGGGCGTTGGTCGCAAGCGTCGTCGACAGCGAGACGAGGCCGATCCGCCCGGGCGCAACCCCGCTTGCCGCCAGCACCGCATCCACCGCCGCGGCGATCCCGCGGCCCAGATCGTCGCGCGTGGTCAGCGCCTTCGCCTTGGCGATCACCGCCTCCGGCCCGTCGGCCAGCCGTGCGGCATCGAGCAGCGCGGCGTCGGTATAGGTGCCGCCGGTATCGACGCCCAGCAGCACCGTGCCCGCCGTGGCGGCACGGGCGCCACCCCGCGCCGATGGTTCAGGATCGCTCATCACCGCCCCCGCGCGCGCCGCGCGGCGCGCTCCGCTTACGGGCAACGCTGCGCCCGGCTCCGCCCCTCGTAAGGCGCGGGCGCGCGGGCCGCAACGCGGTTTGCGACGCTGAGGCGGTCGGTTTTCAGCGCCCCCCGGCCGGCCCTTGCCCAAGCTGGTGTGCGGTGATCGAAAGCGCCCCGATCGCATCGCGCAGCCCGGCGAGGAAGCGGCGCGTGCCGGTATCGAGCCGCACGCCGTGGTCGAGAAGATAACACTGGACGGCGAATTCCAGGTCGCGCAACGGCAGTTCGACGCGGCGCAGGGCCTCGCCCGGCGCGGCATCGGGGCTCGACCTGCGGTCGATCGAAAGGGTGCTCGTCTGTGCCATCGGATGATCTCCGCCGCGCTGCGCGCCATGGGGGCGCAGGCGGGCGTCGCACGCCTTGCGGCGG
>JAVVFE010000227.1:0-5610 GCA_032251175.1 Thermohalobaculum sp. | reverse complement strand
CCCCTCGCGCTTCGCGCTCGCCTCGTCCGACGAGTTCGCCCGCGCCTGCGGCCTGCCGCGCGCGCCGCTCGACGATCTCGCGGCCTTCCACATCGTGTTCGGCAAGACCGTGCCCGACATCTCGCTCAACGCGGTCGCCAATCTGGGCTATGCCGAGGGGCGGTTCCTGCAACCGGTCTACCCGGGCGACACGCTCAGCACGATTTCCGAGGTCATCGGCCTGCGCGAGACCTCGAACCGGCGCACCGGCGTCGTCTGGGTGCGCTCGACCGGCTCCAACCAGCGCGCCGAGGCGGTGCTCCGCTATTGCCGCTGGGTGATGGTGAAGAAGCGCGACGCCGCCGCTCCGCCGCCCCAGCCGGTGGTGCCCGACCTCGCCTCGGCAGTCGGCGCCGCCGATCTGGTGGTGCCCGCGGGCCTCGACTTCTCGGACTACGATGCGCGCCTCGCCGGCTCTCCCCATTACTGGGACGACTACGAGGTGGGCGAGCGGATCGACCATGTCGACGGCATCATGCTCGAGGAGGCCGAGCACATGATGGCGACGCGGCTGTGGCAGAACACGGCGCGCGTCCATTTCGACCCGGCCGCGCGCGGCGACCAGCCGCGGCTGGTCTATGGCGGGCACATCATCTCGCTGGCGCGGGGGCTCAGCTTCAACGGGCTTGGCAACGCGCAGCTTGTCGCCGCGATCAATGGCGGCGCGCACACCGCGCCCTGCTTTGCCGGCGACACCGTCCACGCCTGGTCCGAGGTGCTGGACAAGGCCGCAACCGGCGCACCGTCGGTCGGCGCACTCAGGCTCAGGCTGGTCGCGGTCAAGAACCGCCCGGCGGCCGATTTCCCGCATCGCGCGCCCGACGGCAGGCACGCCGACGGCGTGGTGCTCGATTTCGACTATTGGGCGCTGATGCCCCGGCGCTGAGCCGCCTCAGCCGTCGCGGCACGCGGTGAAAGCATCGGCTGCGGCCTTGCGCGCGGCGTTGTGGTCGACCATCAGCTTCTGGAACTCGAACAGCCGCGTGATCACGGTCGCGAACAACTCCTGCAACGCCGCGCGCCCGGGATCGGCCTCGAGCGTCTGCCCAAGCGCCGAGATGCGTTCCATGCGCTCGGCATGGCCGGGCGCGGCGATGTAGCTTGCCTCGTCCTGCGCGGTCCAGTCGATCGCGCCCGCCTCGCCCCTGAACAGATGCGGCTTCACCTCGGCCAGATAGGTCAGCCGGTCCAGCCGGTCCTCGGCCAGCAGCACCTGCACGTCGCGCGACATCGCCGCCAGCCCGGCCTGCTCGGGCGCGACCTGCGCGACCAGCGCGGCGAGCCCGGTCTCGAAGTCGACCCGCGCCGCGGTATCGGCCCCGGCCATCGCCACCACGCACTCGGCCCCCGTCGCCGCACGCGCAGGCCCGCCCGCAAGCCCCGCGCCGAGGGCGGCCAGAACCAGCCCGGCCCGCAGCCGCCTCATCGAACTGCCACATCTTCGGCTAGGCCGACCGGCATCAGCCCCTTCGGCTGCTTCGCCGGGCGGATGTTGAGGTGGCGCAGATAGCGCCGCTCGATCTGCCGGAAGGTCCAGACCAGCAGGAAGGTGATCGTCATATACAGCGCCGCCGCCGTCAGGAACCCCTCATAGGCCACATAGTGGCGCGCGTTCAGCGTGCGCCCCGCGCCCAGGATGTCCTGGATGGTGATGACGCTCGCCACCACCGAGCCATGCAGCATGAAGACGATCTCGTTGCCGTATTGCGGCAGCGCCCGGCGCAGCGCCGAGGGCAGATGCACCAGCCACGTCACCTGCCGCGGGCTCAGCCCCAGCGAGCGCGCGCCCTCGACCTCGCCCTTGGGCACCACGCTCAGCCCGCCGCGCAGGATCTCGGCCTGATAGGCGCCGGAATTCAGCGAGAAGGCGATCAGCGCGCACCACCAGGCCGATTTCAGCGAGGGCCAGACCGAGGCGAGCCACGAGTCGCCCAGAAAGCCGGGCGCGCCCCACAGGAAGCTCGACCGCACCCAGTCGAACTGGCTCAGGCCGTAATAGATCAGATAGGTCTGCACCAGCAGCGGCGTGCCGCGGAACACGTATACATAGGCCCCCACCAGCCGGTGGAACCGCCCCTTGTGATGGATCGACAACGCCGCCGGCAGGGCGATGACGAAGCCGATCGCCAGCGACAGCGCGGTCAGGTGCAGGGTGATCCACACCCCCTTGGCGAACATCGGCCAGGCAGCGATCACCAGGTCGATGTTCATCGCGCGATCCCCCGGCTCAGCCGCGTGTCGACGCGGGTCAGCGCCCAGTTCGACGCGGCGGTGATCGACAGGTAGACGAGGATGACGGCGGTGAAGAACAGGAACGGCTCGCGCGTCGACTTGCCGGCCTTGTCGGCCAGGCCCACCAGGTCCTCGAGCCCGATCACCGACACCACCGCGGTGGACTTCACCAGCACCATCCAGACATTGCCATAGCCCGGCAGCGCGTGGCGCAGAAGCTGCGGCAGGGTCACGGTCCACAGCGCCTGCGCCCGCGTCAGGCCCAGCGCATAGGCGGCGTCGACCTGCCCCCGCGGCACGCCCAGATAGGCGCCGCGGAAGGTCTCGGTGAGATACGCGCCATAGATGAAGCCGATCGACACCACCCCGGACCAGAACTTCGAGACCTCGATATAGTCCGACCCCAGGCTGCGCCCGATGTCGTTCACCAGCCGCTGCCCGCCGAAATAGATCAGCAGGATCAGCACCAGGTCGGGCACGCCGCGCACGATGGTGGTGTAGACCTGCGCGCCAGCCCCCGGCAGCATCCCGCCCGACAGCTTGGCGATCGCCCCCATCGCGCCCAGCCCGGTGGCGAGCACGAGCGACAGCACCGCCACCGAGATCGTGACCATCGCGCCCTGCCCCAGAAGGGGCGCATATGCGAACAGTTGAGACAGCGGGCGACCCCTCGCGACGCGGGGGACGGGCGGTCAGCCGCCCGTCCCGGTCTCGCAGCCGGCCTCAGCCGCCGTAGAGGTCGAAGTCGAAATACTTGTCGTTGATCTTCTTGTACTCGCCCGAGGCGCGGATCGCGTCGATCGCCGCGTTCAGGGCGGCCTTCAGCTCGCCGTCCGACTTGCGCACGCCGATGCCGGCGCCGTCGCCATGATACTTCGGGATCGAGTAGTCCTTGCCGAAGAAGGCATAGCCCTTGCCGTTCTCGGTCTTGAGGAAGCCCTCGTCCATCGCCGTCGAATCCGCCATCACCGCATCGACGCGCCCGGCCTGAAGGTCCAGATAGGCCTCGTCCTGCGTGCCGTAGAGCTTCAGCTCGACGTCCGGGAACTCGCCCTCCATGAAGTCCTGGTGGATCGTGCCGCGCTGCACGCCCACGGTCTTGCCCTTCATGCCCTCGGGCGTGTCGGTCAGGCCGGCATCGGCCTTGCCGATGAACTTGGCCGGGGTCTGGTAGTACTTGTTGGTGAAGTCGATCACCTTCATGCGCTCCTCGGTGATCGACATCGAGGCGATGATGGCGTCGCACTTGCCCTCGACCAGCGCGGGGATGATGCCGTCCCACTCGGTCTTGAGCATTTCGCAGCTCTTGCCCATCGAGGCGCACAGCGCGTTGGCGATGTCGATGTCGAAGCCCACGATATCGCCCGAGGCGGTGGTCTCCGAGAACGGCGGATAGGCGCCCTCGACACAGATCTTCAGGTCGGCGGCGGCGGCCGACGTGGCGAAACCTGCCAGGGCGGCGGCCAGGACGAGACGCTTCATGATCGGAACTCTCCCTGTGAGCTTGTTTTCTCTGCCGCGATATTGGACAGGCCGGCGCGAGGGCGTCAACTGATTGTCGCACGGGCTGACGCGGCGGCACCCGGCGGCCGATGCCACAGCGCGGGCAGGGGGGGCGGTCGCGCCCGGACCAGTCACAGTTGCGCGCTATTTCGCATCTGCGGCATTTTCACGTTTGAAAGCGACCGTCCCGGCTCGTATGACATGACGAAAGCCAGAGGCAGCGCAGCCCGGGGGACGACATGGCAGACATGAACCGGGGCAACCGCCCCCTATCGCCGCACCTGACGATCTACCGGCCGCAGATCACCAGCGTGCTGTCGATCCTGCACCGGGCGACCGGTGTCGCGCTCGGCGCCGGCGCGCTGCTGGCGGTCTGGTGGTTCCTGGCCGCGGCGACCGGGCCCGGCTATTTCGCCTTCGTCGACGGGCTTCTGACCTCGTGGCTCGGCACGCTGGTGATGACCGGCGCGCTCTGGGCGCTCAGCTATCACTTCTGCAACGGCATCCGGCACCTGTGGTGGGACACCGGGCGCGGCTTCGGGCTCGACGAGGTGACCCGCTCGGGCCAGGCGGTCATCGGCGCCTCGGCCGTGCTCACCGTCCTTGTCCTGCTGCTGGCCTGAGGGAGGCGCCGATGAGCTACCTGACCCCCCGCGCCCAGGCCACCGGCCTCGGCACCGCGCATTCGGGCACGCATCACTGGTGGGTGCAGCGGCTGTCGTCGATCGCGCTGATCCCGCTCGTCGTGCTGTTCGTGCCGCCCTTCGCGGGCGCGCTGGGGCAGGGCCACGCGGCGGTGGTGGCGCTCTACGGCAATCCCTTCCATGCGATCGTCGCAATCCTGATGATCGCGGTCAGCTTCCAGCACCTGCACCAGGGCTTGCAGGTGGTGATCCAGGACTATGTGCATCACAAGGGGTGGCTGACCGCGGCGCTGACCGGCGCGTGGATGCTCAGCGGCGCGGCCGGCCTCGCCGGCGTGTTCGCCGTGCTCAAGATCGCCTTCGCCGGCTGACGGCCGCGCGCGCCCACCCGGACCCGAGAGAAAGACGGACCCATGGCCGCTTACACTTACGTCGATCATAGCTACGATGTCGTCGTCGTCGGCGCGGGCGGCGCGGGCCTGCGCGCAACGCTGGGCATGGCCGAGCAGGGGCTCAGGACCGCCTGCATCACCAAGGTGTTCCCGACCCGGTCGCACACCGTCGCGGCCCAGGGCGGCATCGCCGCCTCGCTCGCCAACATGGGCCCGGACAACTGGCAGTGGCACATGTACGACACCGTCAAGGGGTCGGACTGGCTGGGCGATTCGGACGCGATGGAATACCTCGCCCGCGAGGCGCCCAAGGCGGTCTACGAGCTGGAACACTACGGCGTGCCGTTCTCGCGCACCGAGGACGGGCGGATCTACCAGCGCCCGTTCGGCGGCCACACCACCGAGTTCGGCGAGGGCCCGCCGGTGCAGCGCACCTGCGCCGCCGCCGACCGCACCGGCCACGCCATGCTGCACACGCTCTATGGCCAGTCGCTCAAGAACAACGCGGAATTCTTCATCGAGTATTTCGCGACCGACCTGATCATGTCCGACGACGGCCAGTGCCAGGGCGTGATCGCCTGGAAGCTCGACGACGGCACGATCCACCGCTTCGCCGCCAAGACGGTGGTGCTGGCCACCGGCGGCTATGGGCGCGCCTATTTCTCGGCGACCTCGGCGCACACCTGCACCGGCGACGGCAACGGCATGGTGGCGCGCGCAGGGCTGCCGCTGCAGGACATGGAATTCGTGCAGTTCCACCCCACCGGCATCTACGGCGCGGGCTGCCTGATCACCGAGGG
>JAVVFE010000226.1:0-5640 GCA_032251175.1 Thermohalobaculum sp. | reverse complement strand
GCTGACGCTCGCCGCCTGGCTCAGCCCGTCCTACCCGGTCGGCGCCTTCAGCTACTCGCACGGCTTCGAGACCGCGATCGCGGATGGCGCGATCCGCGACACAACGACCTTGGAGGCATGGATTGCCGACACGCTCGAGCACGGGGCGGGGCGGACCGACGCGATCCTGCTGGCGCACGCCTTCCGGGCGCCGGGGGACGAGGATGTGGCCGACCTCGCCCGCGCGCTCGCCCCCTCGGCCGAGCGGCTGATGGAGACCGAGGCGCAGGGCGCGGCATTCGCCGCCACCACCGCCGCCGCCTGGGGGCCGGCGATGACGCCCGCGCCCTATCCCGTGGCGGTGGGCCGGGCCGCGGCCGCGCATGGCCTGCCGCTGGGCGACACGGCGGCGCTGTTCCTCCACGCCTTCGCCGCGAACCTGGTCTCGGCGGGTGTGCGGCTGATCCCGCTCGGCCAGACCGCGGGGCAGGGGATCATCGCGCGCCTCGCGCCCCTTGTCCGCGCGGTTGCGGCCGAGGCGGTCGCGGCGACACTCGACGACATCGGCTCGGCCTGCATCCTCGGCGACATCGCCGCGATGCGCCACGAAACCCAAGCTGTGAGGCTGTTCCGCTCATGACCTCCCCCCACGGACCTCTGCGCGTCGGCATCGGCGGCCCGGTCGGCGCCGGCAAGACGACGCTGACCGACCGGCTGTGCAAGCACCTGCGCGATCGCTACTCGCTCGCTGCCATCACCAACGACATCTACACCCGCGAGGATGCCGAGTTCCTGATGCGCAGCCAGGCCCTGCCGCTCGACCGGATCGTTGGGGTCGAGACCGGCGGCTGCCCGCACACGGCGATCCGCGAGGATGCCTCGATCAACCTTGCCGCCGTGGCCGACCTGCGGGCGCGCCACCCCGACCTTGACCTGGTGCTGATCGAGTCGGGCGGCGACAACCTCGCCGCCACCTTCAGCCCAGAGCTTGCCGACCTCACGATCTATGTGATCGATGTGGCGGCGGGTGAGGAGATCCCGCGCAAGGGCGGGCCCGGCATCACCCGATCCGACCTTCTGGTCATCAACAAGACCGATCTCGCCCCCCATGTCGGCGCCTCGCTCGAGGTGATGGAGCGCGATGCCGCGCGGATGCGGGGCGCGCGGCCGTTCCTGTTCACGCGGCTGAGGGCTGGCGAGGGCGTGGCGGAGATCGCCGCCTTCATCGAGCGGATGGGCGGGCTTACCCCCTCGCGTGCCGCCTGACGCCTCGGCGGGGCGGGTTCAAGCGCGGTGTCCGGACGAAGGAAAACAGCTGCGACTGGTCTCGCGGGTATCGACAGGGCCGCGCTTTCACGCGTGAATGAACGTCTATCACATTGATTTATATAGATTGTCTCTTGCGCGTTAACCGAAAAGCAATCAGCCGTGACGCCCGCGCGCCTCGATCCCATGCGGTCGGAATTCCCCCTAAAGCCCTGCGAGGAACCCCGAGATCAGCCGCCCGAGTTCCTCCGGCTGTTCGGCCTGCGGGATGTGGCCGGCGCCGCGCAGCAGGTGGAAGCGCCCGCCGGGGATCATCTCGACCGTCTCGCGCACCAGATCGGGCGGGGTGGCGTCGTCCTCGATGCCGCCCACGCCCATGCAGGGCAGGCGCAGGCGCGGCGTGCTCTCGCGCAGGTCGCAGTCGCGGAGCGCCTCCATCGTGCCGATATAGCCCTGCGCCGGCGTGCGGGTGACCATGTTGCGCCACAGCGCGACGCGCTCGGGGTCGTCGCGCAGCGACGCCTTCGTGAACCAGCGCGCCATGGTGGCGTCGGCCACCGCCTCCATGCCGCCGGCCTCGACCGCGGCGATGCGGCCGTTCCAGATGTCGTCGGCGCCGATCCTGGCGGCGGTGTCGCACAGGATCAGCGCGCGCACGAGATCGGGGCGTTCAGCCGCCAGCCCCTGCGCGATCAGCCCGCCGACCGACAGGCCGCAGACCACCGCGCCCTTGACGCCCAGATGGTCGAGCAGCGAGCCGAGATCGGCGACATGATCGCCCATCCCCCAGGGCCGCGGCGGGCAGGCCGACAGCCCGTGCCCGCGCTTGTCGTAGCGGATCACTCGCCAGCCCGCGGGCAGGTGGGGCAGCAGGGGCTCCCACGCCCGGAGGTCGGTTCCCAGCGAGTTCGAGAACACCAGCGCCGGCGCCTCCCGCGGGCCCTCGTCGCGGTAATGGATCAGCACCCCGTTGGCCGTCAGTGCGCGCATCCCGATCCCTCCGATGGTTCGATGCCTGCCCGAGCGCCGCGCGTCAGGTTTGCAGGAGAACCCTCTTGTCCTCGCCCTTCAACGTCAACCACAGTTGCAGGCCCTTGCCCTTCTTGTGGATCGAAAGGTCGAGGTTCTTTGCCTTGAAGCTGAGTTGCGGGGCGATGATGACGTGCATCAGCACCTTGGCGACGATCGGATTGATCGGCTTGAACAGGGCCTTGGCGCCCTTGGTCTTGTCGATCACGGCCGAGCGGAAGTCCTTGATGTCCTGGTCGATCTGGTTCGTCTTCTTCGCGACCTTGGCGAAGAAATCCTCGATGGTCTCGTCGTCGAACCCGGCCTTCTTGACCGCCTTGCGCGCTGCCGCCTCGTTGGCGTTCAGGCTTTTCTTCGCGCCCTTGAAGACGTCGTCATACTTGTAGACCAATGCCATGAAATTCCCCCCCGTGCCCGGCGCAATGCCTGAGCCGCCGCCAGAAAACCGCGAATGCGGCCGGATCCCCGGTGCGTCCGGTTGATGCGGCGCCACCCTATGCAATCTCGACGTTAGCCGCGGCGCTGCCGGCGTGCAAACCCGAACCGGGGCTTCAACGCACGGGTGCGGTGGCGCCGGGGTCCTTGACCACCTCCATCGCCACATAGGTCGAGGTGTGGGCGACATGCGGCAGGCCCGAGATCTTTTCGCCCAGCACCCGGCGATAGGCCGAGATCGACGCGGTGCGCACCTTCAGCAGGTAGTCGAAACCGCCGGCGATCATGTGGCACTCCTCGATCTCGGGGGTGCGGCGCACGGCGGCGTTGAAGGCGTCGAGGGCGGTTGCCTTGGTGTCGGTGAGCTTGACCTCGACGAAGGCGACATGGCCCAGCCCCAGACGGTCGGGGTCGATCACCGCGCGATAGCCCAGGATGATGCCGCGTGCCTCGAGCCGGCGCATCCGGCTGTGGCAGGGCGTCTTCGAGATGCCCACCCGCTCGGCCAGTTCGGTCACGGTGAGGCGGCCATCGGCGGCAAGCTCGGTCAGGATGCGTCGGTCGATCTGGTCGATTTCACCGGTCAATGCCGGTTCGATTTCCGGAACACCCGAGTTTGTTCGAATCATCGGTCGATTCTCCTGCATTGCCGCGATAATCGGACGGAACGCCCTGCGCGCCAATGCTATTCTCCGCCCGACCGCGAGACCGGCCCGGCGGGGCAGCAGGGAGTGAGCCATGTCCAGCATCGACCGTGACCTCGACGCCATCCGTTCGGCCATGCGCGCCGACATCCTGCCCGACGAGGGCGCTGTGGTCCGCCGCCTGATCGCGACCGCGGCGCTGGCGGCGCAGGACCGCGCGGCGATTTCGGCCGAGGCGGCGGGGCTGGTGCGCCAGGTGCGGGCGGCCTCGGACCCCGGGCTGATGCAGAGCTTCCTTGCGGAATACGGCCTCTCGACCCGCGAGGGCGTGGCGCTGATGTGCCTCGCGGAGGCGCTGTTGCGGGTGCCCGATGCCGAGACCATCGACGCGCTGATCGAGGACAAGATCGCGCCCTCGGACTGGGGCGTGCATCTGGGGCATTCCTCGTCGTCGCTGGTCAATGCCTCGACCTGGGCCCTGATGCTGACGGGCCGGGTGCTGGGCGAGGAGGAGGGCGGCATCGCCGGCATCCTGCAAGGCGCGGTGCGGCGACTGGGCGAGCCGGTGATCCGCGTGGCCGTAGGCCAGGCGATGAAGGAGATGGGCCGCCAGTTCGTGCTGGGCCGCGACATCGGCGAGGCATTGCGGCGGGCCGCGGCCCTCGAGGCGAAGGGCTACACCTATTCCTACGACATGCTGGGCGAGGCGGCGCGGACCGAACGCGACGCGCGCGCCTATCACCTGAGCTATTCGCGGGCGATTTCGGCCATCGCGCCGGCCTGCGTGTCGGACGACATCCGGGCCAATCCGGGGATCTCGGTCAAGCTGTCGGCGCTGCATCCGCGCTATGAGGTGGCGCAGCGGACGCGGGTGATGGAGGAGCTGGTGAGCCGCGCGCGCGCGCTGGCGCTGTTGGCGCGCTCGGCCAACATGGGGCTGAACATCGACGCCGAGGAGGCCGACCGGCTCGACCTGTCGCTCGACGTGATCGAGGCGGTGCTGGCCGACCCGGCGCTGAAGGGCTGGGACGGCTTCGGCGTCGTCGTGCAGGCCTATGGGCCGCGCGCGGGCCATGTGATCGACTGGCTTTATGCGCTGGCCACCCGGCTGGATCGGCGGATCATGGTGCGGTTGGTCAAGGGTGCCTACTGGGACGCCGAGATCAAGCGCGCGCAGGTGCTGGGGCTGGACGGCTTCCCGGTGTTCACCCGCAAGGTTTCGACCGATGTGAGCTACATCGCCAATGCCCGCAAGCTCATGGGCATGACCGACCGGATCTATCCGCAGTTCGCCACCCACAACGCCCACACGGTCGCGGCCATCCTGCACATGGCGGGCGAGCGGCCGTTCGAGTTCCAGCGCCTGCACGGCATGGGCGACGTGCTGCACGAGGCGGTGAAGGGCAAGCACGCCACGCGCTGCCGCATCTATGCGCCGGTGGGCGCGCATCGCGACCTGCTGGCCTATCTGGTGCGCCGGCTGCTGGAGAACGGGGCGAACTCGTCCTTCGTCAACCAGATCGTCGACCAGAGCGTGAGCCCCGAGGAGATCGCCCGCGACCCCATCGCGGTGGCCGAGGGGCTGGCCGGGGCCGCCAATCCCGCCATCGCCCGGGCGCCCGGGCTCTATGGCGCGGGGCGGCGCAATGCGAAGGGGTGGGATCTGACCGATCTGCTGGAACTCGCCCGCATCGAGGCTGCGCGCGCGCCCTTCCGCAGCCATGTCTGGGAGGCCCGGCCGATGATTGCGGGCACGGTCGAGGGCGCGCCGGAGCGGCGGGCCACAAACCCTGCCAATCCCGCCGAGCCGGTGGGCCGGGTGGTTGAAGCCACGCCCGCCGATGTGGAGACCGCGCTCGCCGCGGCGGGCCGCGGTTTTGCGGACTGGTCGGCGCGGGATGCCGGGACGCGCGCGGGTGCGCTGCGCAAGGCCGCCGATCTCTACGAGGGGCATGCCGCCGAGTTCTTTGCGCTGGCTGCGCGCGAGGCGGGCAAGACGCTGGCCGACGGTGTGGCCGAGGTGCGCGAGGCGGTCGATTTCCTGCGCTTCTATGCGGCCGAGGCCGAACGGCTTGCGGGCGAAGGGCTGGCGCCGCGCGGGGTGTTCGCGTGCATCAGCCCGTGGAATTTCCCGCTCGCCATCTTCACCGGCCAGATCGCGGCGGCGCTGGCGGCCGGCAACGCGGTGATCGCCAAGCCCGCCGAGCAGACGCCGCTGATCGCCGCGCGCGGCGTGGCGCTGCTGCACGAGGCAGGCGTGCCGGTGGCGGCGCTGCAACTGCTGCCG
>JAVVFE010000225.1:0-5640 GCA_032251175.1 Thermohalobaculum sp. | reverse complement strand
GCCGAGGAGACCCCCGCGGCGCCGCAGGGCCGCGGCAAGGGCTGAGGGCAGCGCCCTGCTTCGCCGCACGCCGGGGGGCCGCGCACGCCGGATGCGCCCCATCCCACCTCCCGGCACGGCGCCCCGCACGCCGGCGCCGCACCACACACCGACGCACGCATGCGCCGCCCCCGCATCGCCGTGCAGGCGGCCCCCCTGCATCGCCGTGCAGGCGGCGCCCCTGCATCGCGCCACAGGCGGCACCCCGCAGCGCCCCGCAAGCGGCGCCCCTACATCGCGCCGCAAGCAGCGCCCCGCAGGCTGCACCCCGCATCGCCGCGCAGGCGGCGCCCCTGCATCGCGCCACAGGCGGCACCCCGCAGCGCCCCTGTATTGCCCTGCGAAAGGCTTGACCCGCCCTGCGCCCGATGCGCATTTCGGGCGGATGGAACATCGACCCCACCCCCCTGCGCTCTGCCACGTCTCCGACCGCGCCCCCCGATGCACCCGGGCGGGCGGCATCGGCGGTGGCCGCGCATGAGCCTTGCCGGCCATGTCGTCCTGGTGACCGGCGCGGCTGGCCTGCTCGGGGGCGCGAGCGTCGCCGCGATCCGGGCGGCGGGCGGCATCGCCATCGCCACCGATCTTGCGCCGGGGGCGGGCATCGACCACCCCCACGACGTGACGTCGGAGGCCGACTGGCAGCGGGTGGTGGAGGCCGTGGCGGCGGCACATGGCCGGCTCGACGGGCTGGTGAACGCGGCCGGGATCGTGCATGTGGGCCTGCTCGCGGAGACCTCGCTGGCCGACTGGCGCCGGGTGATGGCGGTCAATGCCGACGGCACCTTCCTGGGCTGCAAGCTGGCATGGCCGCTGCTGCGCCGAAGCCGCGCCGCCTCGGTGGTCAACCTCTCGTCGATTTCCGGCATCCGGGGGCATGCGCGGCTGCCGGCCTATGCGGCGTCGAAGGGGGCGGTGCGGCTGCTGACCAAGTCGGTCGCGCTGGAGGGCGCGCGGCTCGACCCGCCGATCCGCTGCAACTCGGTCCATCCGGGCTTCGTCGAGGGGCCGATGGTGGACCGGATCGCCGCGGCGCTGCGCGACCCGGCGCGCGCGCATGAGCGGATGCGCGCCGGTATCCCGCTGCGCCGCTTCGCCGGGGCGGACGAGATCGCCGCCACCGTCGTGCACCTGCTGTCGCCGGCCGCGTCCTTCACCACCGGGGCCGAAATGGTGATCGACGGCGGCCTCGGCGCCTGATCGCGTCCGGGCGGGACACCGCCCGACGGAGGCAGTTCCGGGCAGGGCGGCTCCGGACGCGGGCAGTTCCGGACGCGGGCGGCTCCGGGCGGGGCGGACGCGGGCGGCTCCGGGCGGCGCAGTTCCGGGCGGGGCTTCGGGCGCGCCCGGGCAGGCGGCGATCCGGGCGAGACCGATCCGGGGGCGGTGCCATGCCCCCTGCCCGCGGGACGCCGCGACCGGGCCTCGGCGCGCGGTGCTGCGGGCTTGTGCGACTCGAGAATGTTCGCGTAATGTTCCAGCCATGCGACACCCCGACCCCACCCCGACGATGTTCGGCGACCGGCTGCCCGAGGGCGCGCGCCGCGGCCGGGGGGCAGCGGTCAACCCCGCCGGCCGGTTCGAGCGCCATGCGCGCGAGAGCGTGGACGACGGCTGGCCGGCGGACGAGGTGCCGGCGCCGCTGCGCACCACCGTCAGCGTCGACGCGACCCGCACGATCATCGCCCGCAACACCTCGCCCGACGTGCCGTTCGACCGCTCGATCAACCCCTACCGGGGCTGCGAGCATGGCTGCATCTACTGCTTCGCGCGGCCCAGCCATGCGCATCTGGGGCTGTCGCCCGGGCTCGACTTCGAGACCCGGCTGGTGGTCAAGCCCCGCGCGGCCGAGCTGCTGGACCGCGAGCTGCGCCGCCCGGGCTATGCCTGCCGGCCGATCGCGATTGGCACCAACACCGACCCCTATCAGCCGATCGAGCGCAACCACCGGATCATGCGCCAGGTGCTGGGGGTGCTCGAGGCCCACTGCCACCCGGTCACGATCACCACCAAGGGGGCGGCGGTGGTGGACGACCTCGATATCCTGGGCCGCATGGGGCGGGCGGGGCTTGCGCAGGTCACGGTCTCGCTGACCACGCTCGACACCCGGATCAGCCGGGCGATGGAGCCGCGCGCGGCTGCGCCCGGGCGCCGGATCGCGGCAATCCGGGCGCTGGCGCGCGCCGGGGTGCCGGTGGGCGTGAACATCGCCCCGGTGGTGCCGGGCCTGACCTGCCACGAGCTGGAGCGGCTGATGGAGGCGGCGGCCGAGGCCGGAGCCGGCTTCGCCGGATGGATCGCGCTGCGCCTGCCGCGCGAGGTCGCGGGGCTGTTCCGCGAATGGCTGGAGCGCGAGTTTCCCGGGCGCGCGGCCAAGGTGCTGGGCCGGGTGCGCGAGATGCATGGCGGGCAGGACTACGACCCCGCCTGGGGCCGGCGCCTGACCGGCGAGGGGGTGCATGCGAGCCTGCTCGCCCGGCGCTTCGAGGTCGCGCGCACCCGCCTGGGGCTGGCGCGGCGGCCGGCGGCGCTGCGGTGCGACCTGTTCCGCCCGCCGCCCCGGGCGGGGGACCAGTTGACGCTGTTCTGACGTGGCTTCCCGGCGAGGGGGCGGGCGCGCTAGGATCGGCGCCACCGAAACCAGTTCCCGGGAGGCCTTCGTGATGCGCCGTCTTCTGATCGCAGCCGTCTTCGTCGCAGCCAGCAGCGCCGCGGCGCTGGCCAACCCGTGCGGGTTCAAGGAGGCCGGGCGGGTCGTCATCAAGGGCTACCCGGTCGGCGCGACCGCCATCCCCAAGGATCAGGTCGAGCGGCTGGAGAAGTTCGCCGGGACCGCCAGCCACCGTTTCAACATCTGTGTCTTCGCCCAGGTCGACAAGCAGGGCACCGACGCCGCCAACGAGCGCGTCGCCAAGGGCCGGGCCGACAAGGTGCGCGCCTTTCTGACCAAGCACGGCGTCAAGCCCGACACCATCAAGGTGGCGACGCAGGCCGAGGCCGCGACCTTCTTCGGCCTGCTGTCCTCGGACCAGGACGACGACCGGCGCGTCACCGTCACGCACGACTGAGATGCTGGATTTCGCGGCCGAGCGCGCCGGCGCCCTGCCCTGCGCCGGGGTGGACGAGGCCGGGCGCGGGCCCTGGGCGGGCCCGGTGGTCGCGGCCGCCGTGGTGCTCGACCCCGCCCGGTTGCCGCTGGGGCTCAACGACTCGAAGAAGCTCGCGGCCGCGCGGCGCGAGGCGCTGTTCGCGGCGCTGGCCGGGGTGGCGGCGATTGGCGTCGGCCGCGCCGAGGTCGGGGAAATCGACACCCTTGGCATCCTGCGCGCGAACGACCTGGCGATGCGCCGGGCGCTCGCGGCCCTGCCGGTGCGCCCGGCGCGCGCGCTGATCGACGGCAACCGGGTGCCGCCCGGGCTGGACTGCCCGGCCGAGGCGGTGGTGCGCGGCGACGGCGCGGTGCTGTCGATCGCCGCCGCCTCGATTATCGCCAAGGTCACGCGCGACCGGATCATGACCGCGCTGGCCCGCGAGTTCCCGCAATACGGGTGGGAGCGCAACGCCGGATACGGCACCGCGGCGCACCGGGCGGCGCTGGAGCGCCACGGCGTCACCGCGCTTCATAGACGCAGCTTCGCCCCCATCCACAAGATATTGTGTGAAGGTGATAGTTGAGGAAAATTCATCAACACGCTGATTCGAAACACTATTGACGCCGAATCATCTTTCGCGCATCGTGGCCTCGTTGCTGATGCAGGGAGAGCCGCAAGGATGAGCAAGCTGCCGCTTGACACGGTACTGGTGGGGGACTGTGTCACTCACATGGCGGCGCTGCCCGAAGGGTCGGCGGACCTGGTGTTCGCCGACCCGCCCTACAACCTGCAACTCAAGGGCGATCTGCACCGCCCCAACAACAGCCTGGTGGATGCTGTCGACGACGACTGGGACAAGTTCGCCAGCTTCGCCGACTACGACGCCTTCACCCGTGCCTGGCTGGGTCAGGCGCGCCGCATCCTCAAGCCCGATGGCGGGCTGTGGGTGATCGGCAGCTACCACAACATCTTCCGGGTCGGCGCGATCCTGCAGGATCTGGGCTTCTGGATCCTCAACGACATCGTGTGGCGCAAGACCAACCCGATGCCGAACTTCCGCGGCAAGCGGTTCTGCAATGCGCACGAGACGCTGATCTGGGCCGCGAAGTCGCCAACCGCCAAGCCGACCTTCCATTACGAGGCGCTGAAGGAGCTGAATGAAGGGCTCCAGATGCGCTCGGATTGGGTGCTCCCCATCTGCTCGGGGGGAGAGCGTCTGAAGGACGCGGGGGGCCAGAAGGCCCATCCGACCCAGAAGCCCGAGGCGCTCATGCACCGCGTGATCCTGGGCACGACCAATCCGGGCGACGTGGTGGTCGACCCGTTCTTCGGCACCGGCACGACCGGCGCCGTCGCCAGGCGCCTCGGCCGGCGCTTCGTCGGCATCGAGCGCGAGGCGCGCTATGCCGCGGTCGCCCGCGCCCGGATCGACGCCACCATCGCCCATGACCGCGAGAGCCTGGGCGTCACCACCTCGAAACGCGCCGAGCCGCGCATCCCGTTCGGCCAGTTGGTCGAGCGCAACCTGCTGCGCCCGGGCGAGGAACTGGTCTCGTTCAACGGCCGCCACCGCGCCAAGGTGCGCGCCGACGGCACGCTGATCGCCGAGCGCACGATGGGCTCGATCCACAAGGTCGGCGCAGAACTCGAAGGCGCGCCGTCCTGCAACGGCTGGACCTACTGGCATTTCCGGCGCGACGGCAAGCCGGTGCCGATCGACTGGCTGCGCCAGCAGGTGCGCGCCGAGATGACGGACTGACACGCGGATTTAACGGTTCTCTGCCTGGCCGTTTGCCTGCGGCCACACCTTCGACGGACCCCTCGCGGGTCCGTTTTTTTGGCTGCACGGGCGCGGCCGAAATGTATCTTACGTTAACGTCACTTGCCCTTTCGCGGGGTCCGCGTCATTGCAGCCGGCAGACCTGCGGATGCGTTTCGCCGCGGGACTTTGCGCCACACGCAACGCGCGCGGCCCTCGGCCCCCCCACGCGGGCAAAGGGCCGCGCGCGTCGGGCGCGGTCGCTCACGCGCCGTTTGCCACACCCGCCCCACCGAGGCCAAGGCGCAGGGCCTTGGCAAAGACGGTGGGCATGGCCCGCGCCGCCTCGGGCGCCGCGACCGGCAGGCCCGGCGCGCCGGCGAACCCTGTCACCCGCGCCGCCATCACGCGCAGCACCAGATGGAAATGGGTGAAGGTGTGCCGCACCTCGCCCGCCGCCTGCCACGCCGCAGGCATCGGCGGGCCGGGATCGGGCAGGATCGGCGCCCAGTCGCTCGACGGCAGGGCCCGCATGCCGCCCAGCAGGCCCCGGTCGGGGCGCGTCACGGTCAGCACCCGGCCGCCGGCGTCCTGCGCGACATAGACCCAGCCGTGCCGGACGGGCTTCGGCGCCTTGGCCGCCCGCGCCGGCAGCCCCGCGGCGATGCCCGCGGCCCGCCCGGCGCAGGGTTCGCGCCACGGGCAGATGCCGCAGGCCGGGCTGCGCGGCGTGCAGATCGTGGCACCCAG
>JAVVFE010000224.1:0-5669 GCA_032251175.1 Thermohalobaculum sp. | reverse complement strand
GCCCCGGAACGGCAAAGGCCCCGGATCGGGTCCGGGGCCTGCATCGGTTTGCCGTGCGCGACAGGTCTGCGCGACGGGCCGTGGCGCGGCGCTCAGTCTTCGTCCTTGCCGCGCTTGGGCAGGTTGAACAGCGAATCGGGGTCGACCTTGCCGCCATAGCTGCGGTCGTCCTCGTCGTCGGCCGGGCCACGCGGGTCGTCGAGGCTGAAGCTCTCGAAGCCGCGCACCGCCGAGGGCAGCGCCGGTTCCTCGGGCGAGCCCAGCGACTGGTCCGTCGACATCAGGCTGAGGCGTTCCTCGGGCGAGGGCACATGCTCCTTGGACTTCGCGCGCTTCTCGGCCGCCTTTCTCACCACCTCGTCGAGTTCGGTCTGCCGGCACAGGCCCAGCGCCACCGGATCGACCGGCTGGAGGTTCGCGTAGTTCCAGTGCGACTTGTCGCGGATCGACTGGATGGTCGGCTTGGTGGTGCCGATCAGCTTGCCGATCTGCGCGTCCTCGAGTTCGGGATGGTAGCGCACCAGCCAGGCGATCGCCGCCGGGCGGTCCTGGCGCTTCGAGACCGGGGTGTAGCGCGGCCCCTTGCGCTTGGCGGGGGGGGCGATCTCGCGCTTGACCATGCGCAGGCGGGCGATCGGGTCGGCCTCGCAGCGGGCGATCTCCTCGACCGCGAGCTGGTGGTTGGCGACCGGGTCGAAGCCCTTGATGCCCTGTGCCACTTCGCCGTCGGCGATGCCGGCGACCTCAAGCTCGTGCATCCCGCAATACTCGGCGATCTGGCGGAAGGTCAGGGTGGTGTTGTCCACCAGCCAGACGGCGGTCGCCTTGGGCATCAGCGGCAGATCGGACATGGGCGTCTCTCCTTCTGGTCTCCCGCCGTCGCGTGCGCGCTTTGGACAACGGCTCCGCCAGCGCTCCGAGAACCGGGCGCGGGGGCGCGTCTGACGGTTTCGAGGAAATTCCAAGGGCGCTATATAGTCAGGACGGGCGCCAAAGGGAAGCGGTATCGGGCAATGCGGCAGTGGATCGCGGGGCTTTTCGCGGCATGCCTGACGGCGGCGCCGATGGCGGCGGCCGCGCAGGACCGGGCGGGCGATTTCGACCATTATGTGCTGGCGCTGTCGTGGAACGCCGGCTGGTGCGCGGCCGAGGGCGACGCGCGCCGCGCGGCCCAATGCGATGCGCGCGAGGAGATCGGCTTCACGCTGCACGGCCTGTGGCCGCAGCGGGCCACGGGCTGGCCCGAATTCTGCCGCACCGCGGCACGCGACCCCGCGCGGCACGAGACCGAGGCGATGGCCGATCTGATGGGCTCGGGCGGGCTGGCCTGGTATCAGTGGAAGAAGCACGGGCGCTGTTCGGGCCTGGATCCTGCCGCCTATTTCGCGCTGGCGCGGCGGGCCTGGGACGAGGTTGCGCGGCCCGAGGTGCTGACCCGGCTGGACCGTCCGGTCAGGGTGGCGCCGGGCGCGATCGAGGCGGCGTTTCTCGCGGCGAACCCCGGGCTCGCCCCGGACATGCTGAGCGTGACCTGCCAGGACGGGCGGTTCCGCGAGGTGCGGATCTGCCTCGACCGCGACCTGACGCCGCGCGCCTGCACCGGGCGGGCGGCGCGCGACTGCGCCGCCGCCGGCATCACGCTCGACCCGATGCGCTGAGGCCCGCTGCGCTGACGCCCGACGCGCTCAGTAGCTTTGCCGCCGCCTGAGCGCCACCATGGTGTCCGAGGCCGCCTGCGCCTCGGCCAGCGTGCGGATGCCGCGGGCGGCGAGCAGGTCGAGCATGCGCAGGAACACCGCCCCCGTCGCGATCGAATCGCCCAGCGCGGTGTGGCGCTCCTCGGGCAGCAGGGTCACGCCGAAGCGTTCGGCGAGGGCGTCGAGCGTGTGCTCGGCGGTGATGTCGCTGACCAGCGCCGACATGAGCACGGTGTCGAGCACCGGATGGTCGAAGCGCACTCCGGCGGCGTCTGCCTTCAGCCCCAGGAAGCGCATGTCGAAGGCGGCGTTGTGGGCGATCAGCACCGCGCCCTGCGCGAAGGCGTGGAACCGGCGCAGCACCGGCTCGATCGGCGGGCGGCCGGCGACCATCGCGTCGGTGATGTGGTGGATGCGGGTTGCGGCGGCGGGGATCGGGCGGCCGGGATCGACCAGTTCGTCGAACACCTCGCCGCGCAGCAGGCGGCCGTTGACGATGCGGACGCCGGCGATCTGCACGATCCGGTCGCCCTGCCCGGGATTGAGGCCGGTGGTCTCGGTGTCGAACACCACATAGCTGAGGTGCCGCAGGTCCTGCCCGGCGAGGTCGGCCGGCAGGGCGCGGTTCATCAGGTCGAAGTCGTAGAATTCGGGGCGCTTGGGCAGCGGCACGGCCGGCGCGCCGGCATGGTCGTGGATCGCCGAACCCAGCGGCAGCCTGAGCCGCGCCCGCCCGTCCGGCGCGCGGTTCGGCAGGAAGCCGGTGCGGTGGCGCATCAGCACGTCGCGCCCGGTCATCTGCCCCAGCGTCTGTTCCAGCGGCTCGGCCAGCCAGCCCTCGATCGTCGCGAGGCTCACCGGCGCGCCCGCCCACAGCAGGTCGAGCGAGACGTTGGCGCCGCGCCGCTCGGCGGTCAGCGCGACCGGGCCTGCCAGCGGCACCAGGCGGCGCAGCACATGGGCCAGCAGCTCGACGATGCAGAAGGTCTCGGCATGAAGCCACAAGCCCTCGCCCTCGACCCGCAGCGACGCGCGCAGCCCCGCTGGCACGCGGCCGAGGATGCAGGCGAACAGCGTCGGCGAATAGGTGTCCTCCATCGGCCAGACGCCGCTGGTCAGGTTCGCGTGCCGTTCGGCCAGGCGGGCAACGGCCTCGGCGGCGCGGTGGCTCTCGGTGGCGATGGCGGCGTCGAAGCGCCGGCGCTGGGCCGGGTCGAGCGGCGCGGGATCGGTGAGGATCTCGCCCATCGCCGACAGCGCGGTGAGCGGCGCCGTGAGGCTGTCGATCATCTCGCCGATCAGCCGGTCGCGCCCGCTGGCCGCCTCGATCTGGCTGGTCACGTCGCCGAGCGAGATGGCGAAGCCGGCGATGCTGTGGTCGTCGGCATTCACGATCAGCCCCAGCCGGCCGGCGAGCGTGCGCTCGCCCGAGACCGTGGCGGTGAGCACCGCGATCGACAGGCCGTCAGGATGGGTCAGGTGGCGCCCGGCGCGAAACCGCGCCTCGACGCGGTCCAGCGCATGGCGCACCGGCTCGTCGAGCATCAGGGCCGACAGCGGCCGGCCCAGGCCCACCGATTCGGCGACGCCCAGGAGCCGCACGGCCTCGGTGTTGTAGAGCAGGATCAGGTGCTCGCGGTTGCAGATGACGATGGCCTGCTTCAGCTCGCTCAGCACGCTCTCGAGCCGCGCCTTGGCCTGTTCGGCGGCGCGGGTGGCGGTTGCGATGCGCTCGGCGGTGGCGGTGCGCTCGGCATCGAGGGCGGCGGTGGCGCGGGCGACGGCGGGGCCCAGCATGCCGAGATAGCGGGCGGGCGCGGTGTCGACCCCCGCGCGCGCGGCGCTCGCGGTGCTTTCGCGCTCCAGTTCGTGGCTCAGGACCATGATCGGGCGGGCGACGTTCTCGTCGAACTTCTGCCACACCAGCAGCGTGGCCAGCGCGATGGCGAACCACGCGGCCCCGCCGGTCAGCACCAGGTGCGGCAGGGCCTCGGGGCCGATGCGTTGTGCGGCGGCCCAGATGCCCGCGCCGATCGCCGCGCCCGCGATGCACAGGATCAGCGCGAAGAACAGGAAGACGCGCAGCCTGAGCCCGAGGCGTTCGCGCTCAGCCATGGCGCGCCTCGGCCGTCACGGGCAGGGGGTCGGGCTCGAGCAGCGCGCGCAGCGTCGCGCCAAGGTCCGAGATCGCGAAGGGCTTGGGCAGAAACGCATCGGCGCCCAGCGCAAAGGCGCGCTCGATGTCGAGCCGGGCGCAGCGCGCGCTCAGTACCAGGATCCGCACCCCCGCCAGCCGCGCGTCGCCGCGGATCGTCTGGCACAGGTCGAGCCCGGCGCGGCCGGCGAGATCGGCGTCGAGCAGCACCAGGTCGGGCAGGGGCGCGCCGGCAAGCGCCCGGACGGCTGCGTCGGGATCGGCGGCAAGGGTGGTTTCGCACCCCTCGCGCCGGACCAGGTGGTCCAGCACCAGCGCCATGCTGTCCTGATCTTCGACGATGAGAACGCGATGACCCATGTGGCTGCCTCCTCCGATGCGCTGCCTCAGGTGCCGCAGGCCGTGGCGATGATCGGGGCGCCGGCGGCGGACGGCGACCAGTCGACCCCGATGATGGTGCCGGCGGCGTCGACCTGCGGCTCCTCGGCCGGCGGGTTGCCCATCCGCCCGGCGCGGCAGTCGAAGATCTGCAGCGATCGGCGAACGGGCTTGAACTGCTGGAACTCGATCACCTCGGCGAACACGATGTCGGGGTGGCCTGCGACCTGCGTCCGGCCGGCCATGTTGACCGCGACGAAGTGCTGGACGCGGGGGAAGGCATAGGTCCAGGGCTCGATCGGGCTGCGCGTGGGGTAGGTGGCGGCGACCACCACGCCCTCGCTCAGGTGGTCGGTGATGCGGCCATACCAGGCGTAGCTGTTCCAGATGCTGAAGACGATCATCGCCAGGCCCGCCGCGGCCGGCAGGCCCCACCGCGGCATGGTGCGCCAGAAATGGCGGCGCACCAGGAACAGCAGCAGCCCCGTGACCGCCGCCACCGCCACCGAGCCGAGAAGATTGAACAGCATCCGTCCCCCTCACCGCCCTCAGCCGGGCACGCCGCGGCTGTGCGCCAGCGCCGATTGCAACGTCTTGATGACCATGAAGGCATCCTTGAGATGCCCCCGCTCGAGTTCCGAGAGCACCGCCGGCGCCATGAAGTTGTCGGGCTTGCGGCCCTCGCGCACCTGCCGGGACTGGTGTTCCAGCCGGATGCGCGCGATCAGGTCGTAGGCGTCCAGCAGGTCATGCGCGCCCGAGCCCGACAGCACCCCCGCCTCGCGCGCCGCGATCAGGCGGGCGCGCGTGTTGACCGGCTCGAGCGCGCCGACCAGCGCGTAGACCCGGCCAAGATCGACCACCGGGACGACGCCGTTCAGCTTGAGGTCGACCATGTCCTTGTGCTCGCCCGAGCGGATCAGCGCGAAGCCGCGGAACAGGCCAAGCGGCGGGGTGTGCTTGAGCGAGTTCGACACCATGTGCGCAACGAAGATCGAATTGGCCCGCGCGCGTTCCAGCGTGCGGGCCTGGAGCCCCTCGAACAGCATGCGCGCCCCCGCGATCGGGCGCAGGTCGAACATCACCGAAGCCAGCATCTGCGCCATCGGGTCGGGCGTGCGGATCCAGCCCTCGAAATACTGCCGCCAGACCCGCACCGGCTGGCGCCAGCGCGGGTTCGTCGCCATCATGTCGCCCGGGCAGTAGAAGTAGCCGCAGGCGTCGAGCCCGTCCGAGACGAACTTGGCGAAGGCCGCGAAATAGGCGTCGTCGGCCGCCGTGACGGCATCGTCGAGGATCAGGCAGTTGTCCTGGTCCGAGACACCGGTCTGCTCGCGCCGGCCCTGGCTGCCGCAGGCCAGCCACAGCCAGGGGCAGGGCGCGGGGCCCAGCTTGCGCTCGGCCATCGCCAGCAGGCGCCGCGTCACCGCATCGGCGAT
>JAVVFE010000223.1:0-5692 GCA_032251175.1 Thermohalobaculum sp. | reverse complement strand
GCCGCGCCCCCCGGTGGCCACGCGCAGGTCGCCGCGCCGGGGCAGCATCAGCGCACCGTCGCGCTGCACCCGGCCGTCAGCGTCGCGGCGCATCGGTTCGGCATCGACCTCGGCGCCGGCGTCGAGCCGCCGGGCCAGCGCCTCGAGCAGACTGCCCACCGCGACGTCGCGCACCGGCCCCAGCAGATCGGCAAGGCGCGAGTCGAGCCGGTTCATCGGATCGCACCGCGCCCGGCCGCGGTCTGGCCCGCGCGGCTCAGCCGCCCAGCACGCCCAGCGCCGCAAGGGCTGCCTGCATGTCCTGCGGCAGGCCCGGATTGTCCGCCGTGCCGCCGTCGAGATCGGCCGGCGCATCCGCCGCCGCAAGGTAGCGCCAGCCCTGGAAGGCCGACCGCGGCCGTGCCTCGACCCGCACCAGGTCGGGATCGAACACCAGCGCGCAGCGCGTGATGCCGTCCTCGCCCGTCACCGGGTCGAGCCGGACGATGCGCTGGCGCACCAGGATGAGACCACGGATGACCCAATAGAGCGACCCTCCGGCCAGCAGGGCATCTTGCCTGCGCGGCCACATGCGCGTGACGTGACGCGGGCAGGGGTCGAGGCCCGCGCCCGCGCGCTCGGCGATCCTGGCGGCCTGCCACTCGGCCAGGTCCTCGATGCTGTCGGCGCCGACGCAGAGCTTGACGAGATGGAGAGGTTCGCTCCGGGTCTCAGTAGGCATCGATCCGCCTTCCCTCAACGTAGCGCGTGCGGGGGTGGGGATAAGTCGCGATCTTGCAACCAATCCGGTTTCAGGCGAGGCCCAGCACGTCGATCATGCCGTATTCGCCCGGTTTCTGCCCCGCGCCCCAGATCGCGGCCCGCACCGCGCCCCGGGCGAACAGCATCCGGTCGGTGGCGATGTGGCGCAGCGCCACGCGCTCGCCAGGGCCGGCGAACAGGATCTCGTGCTCGCCCACCACGTCGCCGCCCCGGAGCGCGGCAAAGCCGATGCCGCCCACGGGGCGTGCGCCGGTGATCCCCTCGCGCGCCGCGAGACGGGCGTCGGCCAGCGTGGTGCCGCGTCCTTCGGCCGCCGCCTCGCCCAGCATCAGCGCGGTGCCCGAGGGGGCATCGACCTTGTGGCGATGGTGCATCTCGAGGATCTCGATGTCGAACTCCTCGCCGAGGGCCGCGGCGACCCGGCGCGCCAGCACGGTCAGCAGAGTCACGCCCAGCGAGAAATTGCCGGCGCGGATCACGGTGGCGTGGCGCGCGGCCGCCTCGATCCGGTCGAGGTCGGCGGTCTCGAGCCCGGTGGTGCCGATCACATGCACCAGCCGGGCCTGCGCGGCCAGCGCGGCATGGGCCACGGTGGCCGCAGGCGAGGTGAAGTCGAGCACGGCGCGCGAGCGGGCGAAAACCGGCAGGGGGTCGTCCTCGACCAGCACGCCGATCGCGGGGCCTCCCGCCGCTTCGCCGAGGTCGCGGCCGATCCAGGGATGGCCCGGGCGCTCGGTCGCGCCGACAAGGCGGCAGGCCGGGTTCTCGCGCACCGCCTGCGCCAGCATCTGGCCCATGCGCCCGGCGGCGCCGATCACGGTGATGTCGACGGGGTGGGTCTCGGTCATGATTGGCGCCCTCGGCTGATCGGGGTCTGATGTAGCAGGCGGGCCCCGGCGGGGAAAGGGCCGCGGGGTTGCGCGCCGTCAGGGCAGGGCTGGCTGGCCGGGCCTGCCGAGCCGGCTGATGGCAAGGCTGCACATCCCCAGGCGCGGCCAAGGGCCGGGTCGACGAGGCGCTCTGCGCCGCCTGGGCCGAGCGTCCGGACGGCGCGGCCTGCTGCGGTGTGTGGGTCTTTCAGCACCGGGGCCCGCGCGACCGCAGCTTCGCCGGGATGCCGGGCCGCGTGCGGCGCACCCATCTCGCACAGGCGCACGGCGCTCGACACGGGCGACCAGATCCGGCGCCGCGCTCACTCGGCGGCGGCGATGCGCTCGGTGGTGGCGGCGAACAGCTCGCGGGTGTAGTCGGCCTGCATGTCGCGGCCGGCGAGCTGGGCGTGGGTGAGGGATTCGACCGCGCGCCCCTCCTTCATCACGGTCAGGCGGTCGCACATGTGGTCGATCACCGCGAGGTCGTGGCTGACCATCAGGAAGGTCAGCCCGCGCTCGGCCTTGAGGCGGGCGAGCAGGTTCAGCGCCTCGGCCTGCACCGAGGCGTCGAGGGCCGAGGTGGGCTCGTCGAGCAGCAGGATCTCGGGCTCGAGCATCAGCGCGCGGGCGATGGCGACGCGCTGGCGCTGGCCGCCCGAGAGCTGATGGGGAAAGCGGAAGCGGAAGGCCGCGTCGAGCCCCACATCCGCCAGCGCCTGCACGATCCGCCGGCCGCGCTCGGAGCCGCGGGCGAGCCGGTGGATCGCCAGCGGCTCGCCCAGCGTGCGGTCGACGGTGTGGCGGGGGTGGAGCGAGGCGTAGGGATCCTGGAACACCATCTGCACCCGGGCGGCGAAGGCCCGGTCGCGGCGCCGGGGCAGCGGCTTGCCGCCGATCCGGATCTCGCCGCCGGTGACCGGGGCGAGGCCGCAGATCGCGCGCAGGATGGTGGACTTGCCCGAGCCCGACTCGCCCACCAGCCCGAAGGATTCGCGCGGCTCGACGCCGAGGCTCACGCCGCGCACGGCGTGGACGGCGCGACCCTTGGCGTCGAAGGTGACATGCAGATTGTCGATCTCGATCAGGGGCATGGCGTCACTCGGCCCAGGCCGCATCGCGCGCGAGCGTGGGCAGGGGCCCGCGTGCGCCGCCGATCTTGGGCAGGCAGTCGAGCAGGCCGCGGGTGTAGGGGTGGGTCGCCTGCGAGAGGCGGTCGGCCGCCACCTCCTCGACGATGCGGCCACGATACATCACCAGCACGCGGTCGCAGAACCGCGCCACCAGGTTGAGGTCGTGGCTGATGAACATCAGCCCCATGCCGCGCTCGCGCACCAGGGCGTCGAGGATGCGCAGGACTTCCGCCTGAACGGTGACGTCGAGCGCCGAGGTGGGCTCGTCGGCGATCAGCAGGTCGGGCTCGGGGATCAGCATCATCGCGATCATGACGCGCTGGCCCATGCCGCCGGACAGTTCGTGCGGGTAGGCGTCGAGCACGCGCTCGGGGTCGCGGATCTGCACGGCCTCGAGCGCCTCGAGCGCCTTCGCGCGGGCGGCGCGGGCCGACATGCCGTCGCGCAGGCGCAGGCCTTCGGTCAGTTGCGCGCCGATTCGCATCACCGGGTTGAGCGAGAATTTCGGGTCCTGCATCACCATCGCGATGCGCCGGCCGCGCAGGGCGCGCATCTCGCGCTCGGGGATGCGGGCGAGGTCGATGCCGTCGAACAGCATCCGGCGTGCCTCGATCCGGCCGGGGGGGCGGATCAGGCGCAGGACGGCGCGGCCGGTCATGGTCTTGCCCGAGCCGGATTCGCCGACGATGCCGAGCCGCTCGCGCCCGACGCTGAACGAGATGCCGCGCACCGCCTCGACCGGGCCGGCCTCGGTGGCGAAGGTGATGCGCAGGTCCTCAACGGTCAGGAGGGTCATGCGGCGGCCCTTCTGGCGCGGTGGCAAGGAGGTCCCGGGTCGAGCCCGGGACCCGTGGGGAGCGTGGCGTCGGGAGGCCCCGGGTCGAGCCCGGGGCCCGTGGCGGGCGCGGCGCCGGGGGCGTTGGCGCAGAGGCGGCTCATCGCGAGGCGCTCCGCGGGTCGAGCACGTCGCGCAGGCCGTCGCCCAGCAGGTTGAAGCCCAGCGAGACGATGAAGATGGCAAGGCCCGGCATGGTCGCGACCCACCACTGCTCGAACAGGAACTTGCGGCCCGAGGCGATCATCAGCCCCCATTCCGGCAGCGGCGGCTGCGCGCCGAGGCCGAGAAAGCCCAGGCCCGCCGCGGTGAGGATGATGCCCGCCATGTCGAGCGTGACGCGGATGATGACCGAGGGCAGGCACATCGGCATGACGTGGCCGAGGATGATCCGCCCCGACCCCGCGCCCTGGAGGCGCATCGCGGCGATGTAGTCGGCGCCGCGCACGGTCAGCGTCTCGGCCCGGGCGACGCGGGCGTAGGGCGGCCAGGCGGTCAGCGCGATGGCCAGCACCGCGTTCTCGATCCCGGGCCCGAGTGCCGCGACGAAAGCGAGCGCGAGGATCAGGCGGGGGAAGGCGAGGAAGATGTCGGTGAGCCGCATCAGCACGGTGTCGACGATGCCGCCGAAATAGCCCGACACGGTGCCGACGATCATGCCGACCACCGGCGCGGTGACGGTGACGAGCGCCACGATATAGAGCGTGATGCGCGCGCCGTGGACCAGCCTGCTCCAGATGTCGCGGCCGAATTCGTCGGTGCCCAGCCAGTGGCCGGGCGAGAGCGGCGGTTGCAGGCGCCCGGCGAGGTTCTGCGCGTAGGGGTCGTGCGTCGCGATCCACGGCGCAGCCGCGGCGGCGACCAGCAGCGCCACGATGATCAGCAGGCCCACCAGCGCCAGCGGGTTGCGCGCGAGCCGCAGCCAGCCGAGCCAGAGCTGCCCGGCCCGTGCCTGGAAGGGCGAGCGCGGCGCGGGGTCGATGAGCCAGGCGCGCAGCGCCGCGATGCTCGCGCTCATGCCCGCGCCCTGGGATCGACCAGCCGGTAGAGCACGTCGGAGAGCATGTTGAGCAGGATGAAGGCGGTCCCCACCACGATGGTGCCGCCCATCACCGCCGCCATGTCGGCCGAGAACAGCGCGTTGGTGATGTAGAGCCCGAGGCCGGGCCAGGCGAAGACGGTCTCGGTCAGCACCGACCCCTCCAGCAGGTTGGCGTAGGACAGCGCGACCACGGTGATCAGCGGCACCAGGACGTTGCCGAGCGCATGCACCCAGACCACGCGCCATTCCGGCATGCCCTTGACCCGCGCGGTGGTGATGTATTCCTGCCCGAGCTGGTCGATCATGAACGAGCGGGTCATCCGGCTGATATAGGCCATCGAGTAGTAGCCCAGCACGCTGGCGGGCAGCACGATGTGCGAGAAGGCGTTGGCGAAGATGCCCCACTGGCCGGCCAGCGCCGTGTCGATCAGGATCATGCCGGTGTGCGCCGGCACGTCGAGGTCATACATGAACTCGAAGCTGGTATCGAGCCGGCCGGGCCCGCCGACCCAGCCGAGATGGCCGTAGAACAGCAGCAGGCCCATCAGGCCCAGCCAGAACACGGGCATCGAGTAGCCCATCAGGCCGACGAGGCGCACGATCTGGTCGGTCAGGCTGCCGGGGCGGGTGGCGGCCACGACGCCGGCGGGAATGCCGAACAGGACGCCGATGATGGTGGCGATGGTGGCAAGCTCCAGCGTCGCGGGAAACACGCGCCGCACGTCCTCGAGCACCGGCTTGGCGGTCAGCAGCGAGGTGCCGAAGTCGCCCGACAGCGCGTCGCGCACATAGAGGCCGAACTGCACCCACAGCGGCTGGTTCAGGCCCATCGCCTCGCGCGCCGCCTCGTACTGCGCGGCGGTGGCGCGTTCGCCCAGCACGGCGAGGACCGGGTCGATCGGGATCACCCGGCCGATCACGAAGGTGATGGCCAGCAGCCCGAGGAAGGTGGCGGCGAGCGTCAGCACCAGACCGCCCGCCCGCCGGATCAGGCGGAGCGCGGGGGAGGCGCCGGTGCGGCGGGGGAGGGGGGCGGCGGTCTGGGTCATGG
>JAVVFE010000222.1:0-5693 GCA_032251175.1 Thermohalobaculum sp. | reverse complement strand
AGCGACTGGGTCGTGCAGTCGGTGCTGCAACGCCAGTGCGATGTCGGCATCGCCGGGCTGCCGCTGAACGATCCGGGCCTGCGCGTGGCCTTCATCGCCACCGCGGCAGCGGTCTGCGTGCTGCCACGCGGGCACCATCTGGCGGCGCGCGACACGATCCGGCCCGCTGATCTGGCCGGCGAGCCGTTCATCTCGCTGGGGTCCAGCTACCGCACGCGCCAGGCGGTGGACCGCATCTTCCGCGAGGCGGGCATCGCGCGCGAGATGCGGCTCGAGACGCAACTGTCCGAGATGGCGTGCCTGCTGGTCGGGCGCGGCCTCGGCGTCGCGGTGGTGGACCCCTTCACGCCGCTGTTGCGCCCCGATCTCGACCTTGACGTGCGCCCGTTCCTGCCCGAGGTTCCGTTCCAGTGGGGGGCCGTGACGCAGGCCGGGCGGCACATGCCCGAGCCGGTGGCGCAGTTTCTGGACATTCTGAGGGACGCCGTGACCGGCTGCGAGAGCCCGAGGGCGACCCTCGGCCCCGCCCGGGCGGCGAGTGCGGGAGAGAGCGCGTGACCCAACCCCAGCCGCGCCGGATCGTCGTGGTCGGCGCCGGCATCGTCGGCCTTGCCACCGCGCTCAGCCTTCAGGCCGAGGGGCATGCGGTCACGCTCATCGACCCGCGCGAGCCGGGCACCGCCACCTCCTTCGGCAATGCCGGGGCGATCGTCACCGGCGGCGTCGTGCCGACCGCGACGCCGGGGCTGTGGCGGCGCGTGCCGAAGATGCTGCTCGACCCGATGAGTCCGCTGAAGATCCGCTGGACCTACCTGCCGCAGCTTGTGCCCTGGCTGGTCCGCTTCCTCGCCGCCGGGCGCGCGGCGCATGCCGAGCGGATCAGCGGCGAGCTTGCGACCCTGACGCGCCCCTGCCTCGAGGCGCATCACCGCCTCGCGCGGATGGCGGGGGCGATGGACATCCTCAAGCCGGTGGGCTGGCTGAAGGTCTATCGCGACCGCGCGGCGTTCGATGGCACGGCCTATGACCGCGGGCTGATGGACCGCGCCGGGGTGGCATACGAGGTGCTCGACGCCGACGAGCTGCGGCAACTGGAGCCGGGGCTGTCGCGCGACTTCACCATCGGGCTGTTCCAGCCCGGCGCGAGTTTCGTGAGCACGCCCTATGCGTTGAGTCAGGCTTACCTGCGCGCCTTCCTCGTGCGCGGCGGGCAGCATCTGCGCGAGGCGGTCACCGGCTTCGCCTTCGAGGGCGACCGCGTCGCCGGCGTCGTCACCGCGCAAGGCATGCACCCGACGGACGGCGTCGTCGTCGCCACCGGCGCATGGACGCGGGGGCTTGCGCGCCAGCTCGGCCACCGCGTGCCGCTCGACGCCGAGCGCGGCTATCACCTCAACCTCGCCTGGGGCGACGGGCCGGTGCTGAACCGGCCCACGGTGATCGGCGGGCCGCAATTCGTGCTGTGCCCGATGGCCGACGGCGTGCGGCTGACCGCCGGGGTGGAACTCGCAGGGCTCGAGGCCGCGCCCGACTTCCGCCGCATCCGGGCGCTGCTGCCGCTGGCGCAGCAGGCGCTGCCGGGGCTGTCGGGCGAGATCACCCGCGAGTGGATGGGGCATCGGCCCTCGACCCCCGATTCGAAGCCGGTGATCGGGGCGTCGCCGCGGCATCGCGACGTGTGGTTCGCCTTCGGGCACGGCCATATGGGGCTCAGCCTGTCGGCCATCAGCGGCGCGCTGATTGCCGATCTGGTGGCCGGACGCACGCCATCGGTACCGCTCGCGCCCTTCGCCATCGACCGGTTCTGATCCCGGCTTGCGGCGAACGGACCCCGTGCGGCCGCACCCCGAACCGGCGCGCGACGGGTTCCGCAGCACCTGACCAGGCGCCGATTTTCGACGCATGAGCTGCCGCCGACCCAATCGGACACGGGGCGCGGCCGCGCGCGTCAGCGCCAACACACCAGGCCGAGCGCCGCCATCGCGTCCTGCCCGCGGGAGAGCCAGCGGGTGCGCCGCGCCGGGCGCGGGACCACACCCGCGGCAAGCCGTTCGACCGCGAGTTCCGCCTCGCAGGGCAGGCCCGACACCGGGTCGACATAGGCCGGGTAGGCAATCAGCGCGGCCCAGACCAGCGCGTCCAGCACGGGCCGCGCCTGCCGCCGCGCCGGCGGCGCGCCAAGGTCGCGCGTGAGCCCCCAGCCGGCATAGAACGGCACCCCCAGCGTCGTCACGGCACGCCCGCGCAGCAGGGCCTCGAACCCCAGCAGCGAGGTCATGGTCCAGACCTCGTCGGCCAAGCCGATCAGCCCCCGGGCCGAGGCGTGGCGGGCGACGTGATCGGCGAGACGGCGGGCCTCGGCCTCGGGCACCCGGCCCTGCCGCAGGCCGGCCTCGACGTCTGGGTGGGGCTTGTAGATGACGAAAGCCTCGGGGTTCGCCGCCCGGGCCGCGGCAAGCAGCCCGAGATTGGTGCGCACCGCGCCGGTGCCGCGCCGGATCGAGGCGTCGTCCTCGACCTGCCCGGGCACCAGCACGACGCGCCGGCCCGGCGGCAGGGCCGACAGCGCGGGCCCGCGGAGGTTGTATTTCGTCACCCCCGCCGCGACGATCCGGGCGCGCAGGGCGGCGGCACGCGCCAGGCGCGGATCGCCCGGGGGCATCGCCGCCGCCTCGGCGATCAGCGCCTCGAGGCGCGAGGGGCGGGCGGGATCATAGTAGATCCCGTCCGGGTCGAACACCAGCGAGGCGGCGTCGATCAGGCTCGCGCCCAGCCCGACCGAGCGGATGAAGCCGTCCTCGACCAGCCCGACCCCGATGCCGCGGCCGCGCAGGGCCTCGACCGTGGCAGGCTCGAACCGGCTCGCCCACAGCCAGAGTTGCCGCCCCTCGGCCGACGCCCGGGCGGCGGCGCGGGCGGGGTTGTCCTCGAACGCCGGGGCAAGGGCATGGCGCGGGCGAAAGCGCAGCATGCCCGGGCGTTTCCACCGGCTGAAGCCCGCGAAGACCTCGCCGCCCGGACGGGTCGCAAGGCGGGCCGCGAGGCGCGCCAGCGTCTCGACGGTTTCCTCGAAGCCGGTCAGGCGGTCGGCGAAGGGGTCGTAATAGAGCGGATACAGCAGGTGGCTGACGGCAAAGACCTCGAGCGCCGTGCGCCGGGCGGTGCGCCGTGGGCAGGCCAGGCGGTCGTGCGTGAAGCCCCATCCGGCATAGAACGGCAGGCCAAACAGATGCACCTCGCGCCCCGCCAACGCCGCCTCGAAGCCCATCTGCGAGGTGACGGCATAGACCTTCGCCGCCCCCTCGATCACGTCCCAGGGATTGACGGGGTCGCGCAGCAACACCTCACCGGGCCGCAGGTCGGCCGGCGCGAAATGGCCGCGCCGGGCGCCGGCCTGCACGTCGGGATGGCTGCGGATGACCAGCCGCGCGCCGGGGTTCTCGACCCGCGCCGCCGCCAGCATCGCGGCAAAGCTTGCGCCCGTCGCGCCGCCGCCGCGGATCGAGGCATCGCCCGCGGTCTGGTCGACCACCAGCACATAGCCGGGCGGGGGCAGCCGCCCGGTGCCGCGCGGGACGGGCGAGTATTTCGAAAGTCCAAGGGCCGCGAGCCGCGCAGCACCGCTCCGCGCCCGCGCAAGCAGCGCCGCGTCGAGCCCCGCGCCGGCCTCGATCATCCCCTCCAGCGCCGAGGGGCGGCGCGCGTCGTGGTAGACCCCGACCGGGTCGAGCGTGAGCGAGAGCGGCGCCTCGCCCGTCACCCCGGGCTGGATCGAGCGCAGGAAGCCGTCCTCGATGCTGAGGAGCCCCGCGCCCGACAGCCGCGCGGCCAACCGGCCGGGGCGCGACCAGGGCTTGCGCCCCCAGACGCCGTTGACGCCGCCAGGCCCCAGCGCCAGCCCCGGCACCATCCGCCAGCCGGCGAGCGCGAGCATGCGCGCGATGCGGTCCTGCCCCAGCAGACCGGGCGAGGCGACGTGCAGGCGCCGCGCCGGGGTCACGCCGCCTCCGCCAGCACGCCCAGCGCGCGCAGCCGCGCGAGATAGCGCCCCGCCTGCGCCGCCACCGAATAGTCGCGCCGCATCAGCGCGCGCCCGGCCTCGGCCCGGGCGCGCGCGGCGGCGGGGTCCTCGGCGACCGCGCGCATGGTGGCGGCCAGCGCCGCCTCGTCGATCGCGGCCCAGCTTGCCCCCTCGAGCGGCAGGATGGTCTCGCCGGGGCGCACGGCGACCAGCTCGGCCGGCACCGGGAAGCTGGTGGCCGGGGTGCAGAAATCGCGCGTGCCCGACCAGTCGGTGACGATCGCCGGGCGCCCCAGCAGCATGGCCTGTGCGGGCGCATAGCCGAACCCCTCGGCGCGGTGCGGCGAGACCAGGCAATCGGCCGCGCGCATCAGCGCGAGATAGCGTGGCCGCGGCATCGTCCCGGCAAGAACGGTGATGCGCGCGTCGTGCCGCGCCAGGTCGCAGATCGCCTGCCACTGGCCGTTGGGGTCGCCCCAATGGCCGGCGACGACCGCGGTGGTCTTGATCACCAGCCCCACGTCGCGCCGCGCCGGCGGAAAGGCCCGCAGAAAGGCGCGCACCGCCGCCAGCGGGTTCTTGCGTTCGACCGAGGAGTGGAAATCGAAGGTCAGCAGGAACAGGAACGGCGTCTGCGGCAGGCCGAGGGCGGCGCGATCGGCGGGTTCGACCGGGCCCAGCGTGACCGCCTTGCCGATGCGGTGGACCGGCAGGCGCCCGGCCGCGCGGTAGGCCTCGGCCACGAAGTCGGTCGGGCACCAGGCCTCGTCCAGCATGTCGAGCGCGAGGCGATGGGCCTCGGGCAGGACGGCGAACTCCCACAGCAGAAAGCCGATCGCGAGCGCCCCCCCCGCCTCGCGAATCGCCGGTTGCAGCAGCACCTGCGGCACCTGATCGGCATTGACATGCACCAGCCGGACCGGCCGGCACAGCCGCACCGCGCCGCCGCCGGTCCCGCCATCGCCACCACCATCGCCGCCAGGCGGATCGACCCGCGCGAGGCCGAGTTCCACACCCAGCATCGCGGTCGAAATCCCCGCATACGCCAGCGCCGCAGCGGTCATGCCGAGGTTCTCGCCCAGCCCCGACGTGCCGCGGGTGAACCCGATCAGCGCGACATCGGGCGCGGATGCGCCGGGCGCGATGCCGTCGGGCGGGGGCGACGCGAAGCGGGCCAGCCAGGGTGCGCGCTGCCGGGCGAGGGCAGCGGCGAGGGCGCGCGCGGGCTGCGCATGCCAGCCTGCGCCGCAGTCGGGCGCCGCGCCGATCAGGCCCGACATCAGCCCCAGCGCGAACTCGGCGCCCGAGAGCGCGCCGCGCCCGGGGACGACCGGGGCGCGCAGCGCCGCCTCGGCCTCGGGGTCGAGGCAGGGCATGGCCGCACCCTGCCCGAGCGCGTCGGCGATGGCGCGGAGCGCGCCGGCCAGAACCGCCACGGCATCGGGGTGCGGCGGCGGGGCCTGCACCAGCGGATCGGCGGCCCGATCCGCGGCAAGATCGGACCACCAGGCCTGCAGGCGCGCAGCGACCGCCGCCCGGGCAGGGTCGCAGGCCGCCTCGGCCGCGTCGCCGCGCTCGACCGGCAGGCCGCCGTCGCCACCGCTGCGCGCGGTGCGGGCATGCCATTCAGCCAGCGTGCGGGCGGCATCCGCGCTGCCCGGTTGCAGGCCGG
>JAVVFE010000221.1:0-5701 GCA_032251175.1 Thermohalobaculum sp. | reverse complement strand
CTGGACCGGGCGGTTCCTGATCGCCGGCGGCGTTCTGCTCGCGGTCTGGGCCGCGGTCGAATTCCGCCGCGCGCGCACGACCATCGTGCCACGCGAGACGCCATCGGCGCTGGTCGACAGCGGCCCCTACCGCCTCAGCCGCAACCCGATCTATGTTGCCGACATGATGATCCTGGCCGGATGGGTGCTGACCACCGGCCAGCCGCTCGGCCTGGTGCTGCTGGGGCCGTTCGGCCGGGTGCTCGAGCGCCGCTTCATCCGGCCCGAGGAGGCGGTCCTCGATGCCCACATCGGGGCGCCCTATCGCGCCTATTGCGCGCGGGTCCGGCGCTGGCTGTGAGACGCGGCCCGGGCTGGCGTCGCGCTGCCGCGGCAGGGGTCGCGTCCGCGAACGGTGCGGCGGGTTCATACCAGCTTGCATTGATCGGAACCGATCACTGGGACTTCCGCTGCTCCCTGCCCCCGCGCCGGGGCCTCGCACCGCACCGCGACTGCGCGAGACGCGCCTTGGGTCAAGCCCGGGGCGCGCGCGCAGCACAGTCAGCACGGCATGAGTCGGACTCATACCAGCTTGCATTGATCAGAACCGATCGTTGGGATTTCCGCTGCCCCGGCCTCCGAGCCGGGGCCTCGTTGCGGCCGCTGACCACGCGAGGCCCCGGGTCAAGCCCGGGGCAGCACAGTCAGGACGGCATGTGCCGGACTCAGGGAAACCTGGTATCAGTCGAGCGTCTCGAACCAGTCCAGCGCGCGGTCGACCCAACCCGCCGGCAGGGCATGCCCGCCCGGGTGCAGCATCAGGTCGAGCCGCCCGCCCGGGCAGGTCGACCAGTGGCGCCACCAGATGTCGCCCTCGGCCTCCATCGGGGCGGTGTCGGGCATCCGGGCATTGCAGCCGGTCATTGCGCGCATGATCGCGAGGCTCGCGAAGGCATCGCCCTGGATCATGCGTCCCTGCGCCACCGGGCGGCCTTCGAGCGGGACCACGCGGTCGGTCCAGCCATGGGTATAGAACAGGTTGACGGGGCCGCTGCAATCGTCGGGCAACGGTTCCCAGAAGGCGCCGGCGACCGGGGCGAAGGCGCGTGCGAGGCCCGGGGCACGGCAGGCCACGTCCCAGACCATCGAGCCCCCGCGCGAGAACCCCGCCAGAAGCACGCGCCCGCGATCGACGCCGCGCGCCGTCGCATCGTCGAGCACCGCGCCAAGATAGGCCAGGTCGTCGCGCGGGTGGCCGCCCAGCATGTCGCGCACGCCCCAGTCGCGTTGCTCGCGGCCGGGCTTGGCAACCCCCTCCGGGACGATCAGCGCGTAGCCCCGCGCCTTCAGTGCGGCGCGCAGGCTGCTGGCGCCATCGGCCACGGCGTGTGAATTTCCGCCCCAGCCGTGGAGATACATCATGGCCGGCACCGGACCGGTTGCGCCGTCGGGCATGACCAGCCGGTAGAAGCCACCGGTCACCGCGCATGGCCCCCCGGCGCCGTCGCAACTCGCCGAAGCGAGGTCGGCCGCCGATGGAGCGTGGGAGATCAGGCTGGCGAGGAGCAGGGCGGCGAGCGGCAGCAAGCGGCGCATTCGGGGCTCCCGATGGGTAGTCAGATGGGCACTCTGGTGGGCGGCCGCCCGCCTGAGTCGGTCGGCTGACAGTAGCGCAGCTTGCGGCCGGGCACAGGGGGCGGCTCTCACGAAATGCGGCGCGGCAGGTGACTGCCGCGCCGCGGAATGCCGGAGAGGTCGGCGCGCCGTCACTTGATCAGGATCTCGGGCCCCATCAGCAGCGTCGGCAGGAAGGTCGAGATCCACGGCACATAGGTCACGATGATCAGGAACACGAACAGGATGCTGACCCAGGGCATTGCCGCCTTGACCACGTCGAACACCGGCATGCCGGCGACGCCCGAGGTGACGAACAGGTTCAGCCCCACCGGCGGCGTGATCATGCCGATTTCCATGTTCACCACCATGATGATGCCCAGATGGATCGGGTCGATGCCAAGCTTCATCGCGATCGGGAAGACCAGCGGCGCGACGATCACCAGAAGGCCCGAGGGCTCCATGAACTGCCCGCCGATCAGCAGGATGATGTTGACCATCACCAGGAACATGATCGGCCCGAAGCCCGCCGACAGCATCGCCTCGGCAATCTGCTGCGGGATCTGCTCGTCGGTCAGCACATGCTTCAGGATCAGCGCGTTGGCGATGATGAACATCAGCATGATGGTGAGCTTGCCGGCCTCGACCAGCGTCGCCCGGGTGTCGCGGTGGAACCAGACGGTCGCCAGCGCATAGGGCCGACGCATCAGCGAGACCGGCGCTCCGCCCGTGCCGGTGGTCAGCGGCCCCATGTCGCGATAGACGAAATTCGCGATCAGGAAGGCATAGACCGCCGCGACCGCCGCGGCCTCGGTCGGCGTGAAGATGCCGCCATAGATGCCGCCCAGGATGATGACGATCAGGAACAGCCCCCAGCCCGCGTCGCGTGCCGAATCGAGGATCTCGCCGAACCCGGCCCAGGGCTGGGCGGGCAGGTCGCGGATGCGGGCCACGACATAGATGCCCACCATCAGCATGAAGCCCGCCAGAAGCCCCGGGATGACGCCGCCAAGAAACATCCGCCCGACCGACACGTCGGTCGCCGCCGAATAGACCACCATGACGATGGACGGCGGGATCAGGATGCCCAGCGTGCCGGCGTTGCAGATCACGCCGGCGGCGAACTCCTTGGTGTAGCCGACCTGCCGCATTCCCGCGATGACGATGGACCCGATCGCGACCACGGTGGCCGGTGACGAGCCGGACAGCGCGGCGAACAGCATGCAGGCAAACACCGAGGCGATTGCGAGCCCGCCCCGCATGTGCCCGACGCAGGCGATCGCGAACCGGATAATTCGCTTGGCCACTCCGCCGGTCGACATGAAGGCCGAGGCGAGGATGAAGAACGGGATCGCGAGCAGCGTGTAGTGCCCGGCGAAGGCGTTGAACAGCGTCCCCGCGACCGAGGCGAGCGTGCTGTCGGAATAGAGTGCGAGGAAGATGATCGACGAGAGGCCCAGCGACACCGCGATCGGCACGCCGATCAGCAGAAAGCCCACCACCAGCAGGAACAGGAAGACGACATCCATGGCTCAGCTCTCCTTGCGCGAGGCTGCGGCCTCTTTCAGCATGTCCTCGACCTCGTGGCTCGCGATCAGCAGCGCCCGGCGGCCGGTCACGATCTCCCAGCCCGCTTCCAGCAGGCGCGCGAGGAACAGCACCACGCCCAGCGGCAGGATCACATAGGGGATGTAGCGCGGCAGGTAGTCGTAGAGCGGCGCACCCGCGTCGGTCAGGCCCAGCGCCATCTGCATCCAGTCGGGGAAGGGCACGTCGTTCACCTCGAGAAACGAGGCGGTCGAGGCAAACTTGTACCAGTAGTCCCAAGACCCCATCAGCAGCAGCACGGCATAGACCAGCGTTGCGGCCAGCGCCATCAGCGTCAGCACCCGGCGCGCCGGCACCGGCAGCACGTTCACCAGCGCATCGACGCCCAGGTGCGCCGTGATCTTGACGCAGTAGCTGATGCCGAACAGCACCAACCAGGCGAACAGGAAGACGGTCGCTTCCAGCGCCCACAGCAGGTTGGTGTTGAAGATGTAGCGGGCGATGACATTGACGAAGGTGATCAGTGTCATCGCGCCGAGGAAGATCGCGATCAGCGTCTCCTCGATCTCGTTGATCGCCCGCCCGAGGGCGGTGCGCGGGTGATACCGGCCTGACATGGGCACTCTCCCCTGAGGCGCACATGCATCCGGCGCCCCTGATATCCCGCGGACTGGGCCGCGATTCCCTGTCGTGGTGGTGCCGCGGGCAGGCCAGCCGGCCCGCCCGCGGACGTCGCCGTGTCGTGCGCTCAGTTCGAGGCGTTCGCAGCCTGCGCCGCGGCGATCAGGTCGGCGCCGATCTCGCCCTCGAACTTGGCCCAGACGGGCTTCATCGCATCGACCCAGACCTGCCGCTGCTCGGGGGTCAGCGTGCGAATCACGCCGCCGGCGGCGACGATCGCGGCCTTGGCGTCCTCGTCGACCTTGCCCACCGCGGCGTTACGCTCGGCGGTCACCTCGTCGAAGATGGTCTTGAGCTGGCTGCGCACGTCGTCCGGCAGGCCCGCCCACCACTCGGCCGAGGTCACCACCAGATAGTCGATGATGCCGTGGTTGGTTTCGGTCGAGCCGTCCTGCACCTCGAAGAACTTCTGGCCGTAGATGTTCGACCAGGTGTTCTCCTGCCCGTCGACGACCTTGGTCTGCAGCGCGCCATAGACCTCGGAGAAGGCCATCTTCTGCGGGTTGGCGCCCATCGCCTCCATCTGCGCGACCAGCACGTCCGACGCCTGCACGCGGAATTTCAGGCCCTTGGCGTCCCCAGGCAGCACCAGCGGCTTGTTGGCCGAGAACTGCTTCATGCCGTTGTGCCAGTAGCCCAGGCCCTGAAGCCCGCGCTTCTGCATCGAATCGAGCAGCCCCTGGCCGAATTCCGACTGCTGGAAGCGGTCGACCGCGGCCACGTCCTCGAACATGAAGGGCAGGTCGAAGATGCGGAACTGCTTGGTGAACTTCTCGAACTTCGAGAGCGAGGGCGCGGCCAGTTGCACGTCGCCCAGCAGCATTGCTTCGAGCACCTTGTCGTCGTCATAGAGCGACGAATTCGGGAAGACCTCCATGCAGGCCTTGCCGTTCATCTCGGTGTTGACGCGATCGGCCAGCATCGCCGCGGCGATGCCCTTGGGGTGCTTGTCGGTGTTCGTCACATGGCTGAACTTGATGACGATCTCGCCCGGCTCGCAGGCGGCGAAGGCGGCGCCCCCGCTGATGAAGCTGACGGCGACGGCGGTCGCGGCGATCTTGCGGAATTTCATTGGCTTCCTCCCGGTCGGTTCTTGCGGAACGCGCCCCGCGGCGCGCTGCGGACCAGTCTTCAAGATGTGTGCCAGTTTGCAAGGAAAAGCGCACGCGCCTGTGACCGCGCGGTTTTCGCCGCCGTCCGGCCGGCACGACGCACGCGCCCGGATCGGCGCCGTGCGCCCGGCCGCACAGCCCGGGGGCCGGGCGTGCGGAATTCCGCACAACCCGGGCAGCGCGGCCCGGCATCATCCGCCGTTCAGCGGAAGTCTTCCGGCTTGAGGCCGTGGCGCGCGAGCTTCTCGTAGAGCGTCTTTCGGGGCGTGCCCAGGGCCTCGCAGGCGGTCGGCACATGCCCCTTTGCCGCCCGCAGCGCGTCGGCGAGCAGCGAGCGTTCATAGGCCCCGATCCGGGCGGCAAGGCTCTCGTCCGGCCCGGGCCCCGGTCCGGCCCCGGCCGCCTGCCAGTCCAGCCCAAGGGCAAAGCGTTGCGCCGCGTTTCTCAGTTCGCGCACGTTGCCGGGCCAGTCGCGCGCGGCCAGCTCGGCCATCAACGCCGCGGGGATCGCGGGCGCGGTCTGCCCGGCGCGGGCCGCGGCCTCGGCCACGAAGGCGCGGAACAGGGCCGCCACGTCCTCGCGCCGCTCGCGCAGGGGGGGCACGGTCAGGCGCGCGACGTCGAGCCGGAATGCCAGATCCTCGCGGAACCTGCCGGCGGCGGTGGCGGCGTGCAGGTCGGTCTTGGTCGCGGCGATCACGCGCAGATCGACCGCGACCGCGCGCCCGCCGCCCAGGCGTTCGACCTCGCGCTCCTGCAACACACGC
>JAVVFE010000220.1:0-5706 GCA_032251175.1 Thermohalobaculum sp. | reverse complement strand
GATACCGGCGCGCGAGGATCCTGAGCCGCCAGCCCTGCGCAGCCAGGGCCGCCAGCACATGGGGCCCGAGAAACCCGGTCGCCCCGGTGACCGCCGCGAGGCGGGGCGCGCTGCTCACGCCGCGAAGGTGCCGGCGAGGAACATCGCCCTGGCCCGGGCGCGGCTCAGCTTGCCCGACGATGTCCGCGGCAGCGCGCCGGGTCCGGTCAGCACCACCGCCGCCTCGACCCCGATGCGCTCGCGCACCAGGGCGTGGATCTGCTCGGCCAGCACCGCGCGCGCTTCGGTACCGCTGACGCGGCATTCGGCAACGATCGTGGCCTGCTCCTCGGCCAGTCCGCCCTTGCCGTCGGATTGTGCGATGCCGAAGGCTGCGACACCGCCGGCGCGGACGCCTTCGACGCCAGCCTCGATGGCCCATTCGATGTCCTGCGGCCAGATGTTTCGGCCGTTGATGATGATCAGATCCTTGGCCCGCCCGGTGATCACCAGCTCGCCCTCGGAGAGGAAGCCGAGATCGCCGGTGTCGAGCCAGCCGTCGGCCGACAGCGCCGCCCGCGTCGCCGCCGGGTCGCCGAAATAGCCGGTCATCAGGCTGGGCCCGCGCACCAGGATGCGGCCGACGCGGCTCTCGGGCAGCGTCACGCCGCGATCATCGACGATCTTCAGCTCATGCCCGGGCAGGATCGGGCCACAGGCGGCAAAGGTGCGCGCCCCTGGGCTCGCCGGTTCGGCCGGTTGCGCCTCGCCGCGGTCGAGCGCCGCGAGATCGACGGTCACGGTGCGGCAGCCGCTGTGCGGTCGGGTGAAGGTCAGGCCCAGCGTCGCCTCGGCCATGCCATAGCTGGGCAGGAAGGCGCGGGCATCGAAGCCTGCGGG
This sequence comes from Thermohalobaculum sp., assembly GCA_032251175.1. GTDB lineage: Bacteria > Pseudomonadota > Alphaproteobacteria > Rhodobacterales > Rhodobacteraceae > Thermohalobaculum. The sequence continues at coordinate 4,827 of JAVVFE010000220.1, read as the reverse complement.
TGCGAAGGCCGCAGCGAAGGCGTCGAGCGTGCCGGTCTTGATCATGTCGCCGCCGATGCCGGCGACGCGCCAGTTCGAGAGATCGAGGCCGTCCACCTTCGCCCGGCGCGCCGCGAGATCGTAGCCGAACGAGGGCGAATACGAGATCGTCGCGCGGTAGTCCGAGATCAGCTTCAGCCACAGCCCCGGGCGGCGCACGAAATCACGCGTTGCGTAATAGGCCATCGGCATCTGCACCCCGATCGGCACGAACATCGATCCCACCAGACCCATGTCGTGATAGAACGGCAGCCAGCTCACGCCGCGGTCGTTCGGGCCGATGTCGCAGCCGTGACGGGCAATGGCGGCAATGTTCGCCATCATCGCCCTGTGGCTGACGGCGATGCCCTTGGGCAGGCTGGTCGTGCCGGACGAGAACTGCAGATAGGCGGTGGCGTCCAGATCGGGCGCGCCGTTGGGCAGGGTCGCGGCGGCCGCGTCGAGTTCGCTCAGCAGGCCGGCATGGACCAGGCCGTCTGCCGCGAAAGCCTCGACCACCCAGTCACGGATCACCGCCGGCGCCAGTACCGCCCGGATGCCGCCGACGGTGCCGATCCGGCGCAACTGGTCGGCATAGGCGTCGCGCGCGCCGAAGGCCGCAGGCAGCGGCATCGGGCAGGGGATCAGCCCGGCATAGAGGCAGCCCATGAAGCCACGGACGAAATCGCCATCAGTTTCGGCAATCAGGCCGACGCGGTCGCCGGGCACGAGCCCCGTGGCAAGGAGCCGCCCTCCTGCCTCGCGCGCCTCCCGCGCCAGACGGGAGAAGGTCAGATGCTCGACCAACTCGCCACGCGGACCGTGGAAGGTCAGCCCGCGATCGCCCAGCGCGGCATAGTCGAGAGCGGCGGCCAGCGTCGGGAAATCCCCGCGCCGGTGCCCGAGGCTGCTCGCGTCCTCAATCACCGCAGGTTCCATTGGCGGACCGCCTCCCGCTCCATTCGCGAATGCATGACATGCCCGCGCGCTCGCGCTGCGGGAATCGTCTGGCGCGTCGTCATAGCAGACCTGCCCATCCCTGCAAGCCTGTCGCTGCGCGGCATCCTGCGCCGTCGATTGCCATGGCACCGGTTTTGCTTTAGGCCTCCGGCCGCGCGCGGCGGGGCCGCGGGCGATCGCTTCGAGGCCGCGCGGTGGCGTGCGGCGGGCGCTGGGCCGGAACCATGCAGATCGGGGTTCTCCTCAACCATTACGAGCCGCACCAGGTGCCGCATGTCGCGCCCTACGGCTTCGCGCTGTCGCGGCTCAGGCCCGACTGGCGGGTGCGAATCCTGTGCTCGACGCGGGCCGAGGCCGAGTTCGCGGCCGAGATCGGTGCGCGCTATCCCGGGCATTCGGCCAGCATCGAGCGCATCCGCGCGCCGCTGTGGGCCGAGGCGATCGACCCCATCGCGCGGCATGTGGCCTTCACCCGCAAGGTCGCGGTGCAAAAGGCAAATCGCGGACTGTTCGCCGAGTTCGACGCGCTGATAGTGCCGGAGTTGACGAGTCTGGTGCTGCGCGAGGATCCGCGGCTGGCGGGCGTCAAGCTGATCTTCACCGGGCACGGCGCGGGCGATGGCTACAACTCCACTCAAGGCGCAGGCAACGGGCCAAACAACGCGATCGGCATGTTTGATCCGCGGGTCGAGCATTTCGACATGGTGCTCCTGCAAGGTGCCAAAATCGCCGGAGAACTGACCGCACTGGGCCGCTTCAGGACAACGCCTTACGCCATTGCTGGTTATCCGAAGTTCGAAATCGGCGACGTCGCGGCAGACAGCAAGCGCCGGCTCTTCGACAATGATCGCCCAACCGTCCTCTACAACCCGACCCAGAATGCCGAAAAGACGTCATGGCATCTGTGTGGGGCGCGCGTTCTCGAGTTCTTCCGCGACCACGCGGACGACTACAACCTGATCTTCGCGCCGCATGTCCTGCTGTTCAAACGCGCGCTGAGCCGTGGCGCCCGGTTGCGCAAGCCGCCCGGGCTGGGGTCGAACGTGCGGATCGACCTTGGCAGCCGGGCGTCGGTCGACATGACCTATCTGCGGGCCGCCGACATCTATCTCGGTGATCAGTCGAGCCAGATCTACGAGTTCATCGACTGGCCGCGGCCGAGCGTCTTTCTCAACCCGCACCGGTTCGCGTGGCGCGACCATCCGGCCTATGTCTCGTGGCGCATGGGCCCGGTGATCGAGGACGTGGCCGATCTGGGCGCTGCGCTCGTGGACGCGCAAGCGCGCTTCGACAGCGATTTTCGCCCGGTTCAGACCGCCCTGCGCAACCATAGCTTTCTGCGCGGTGACGAGCCCGCATCATGCCGAGGCGCCCGTGCCATCGCCGAGTTCATGGAAACCGGAAGGTTGGGACCGGAATGGCACTGAAAACCCTGATCCGCCGATTCGCCGGCGGCCCGAAGCCGATCGAGGACGCGCTGGTCGTGATCTTGCCCGACGCAGCGGCGGCCACGGCGGCGGCGACGCTGATCGCCCGGCTGGCGAATGGGGCGCATCGCCTGAATGTCGTGCCCGTAGCGGCGGATCGTGCCGTGCTGGCCGGGCTGCCGTCGGCACCGCTGATTGCGCCGCGCGTGCCGTGGGTGCCGCCGTTGCTGCCGGTGCGCGCCGTGCTGGCAGGCTTGCGCGCGCGCGCTATAGTGGTGATTGGCACGGTCGACGGGCTCGCCCCCCCGCTGTCGCGGCTGATTGCGGGCGCCCGCCGCCGCGGCCTGCCGGTCTATCTGCTGGCGCCGGCGACGCTGGCGCGGCTTGTGGCGGGCGAAACGGTTGGTCCAGGGCTCGCGGCACACACGGCCACCGCGCGCGAGGCGATGCCGCCCGAAGACGCCGGCTTCGACGCGGTCGCGCGCCATCTTGCGCGCTCCGTTGGGATCGAGCGGGGCGAAGGCGCGTTGATCGATGCGCTGGCCGGCAGGGCGCAGCGGGCGCTGGCGACACCGATGCTGCGCCGGCTGGGCTCTGGCCGGGTCGAGCGGATCGATACCGCCTCGGCCCTCGCCGACCGGCTTGGCCGGCCGCAGACGATCCTCTGCCTCGGCAACGGTCCAACCAGCGCCGACTTGCGCCTTGCAGCCCTGCCGCGCGATGCGCTGTTCCGCGTCAATCACCAGTGGATGGCGCAGGGTTTTCTCACCAATGCCGACATGGTGTTCGCCGGGGTCAAGCGATCGATGCGCGCAGCCGGGCGGCGGCCTGTAGGGGTCGCGACCAGGCGCAAGGAACGCGCGCTCCTCGCCGCGCGGCTGCTCGAATTCTGGCACGGCCCGCTGAGCTACACGGTGGTCGAGGACATTGCCGCCGACATCATGCCTGAGGTTGAGGGGCCGCTCAGACCCACCACCGGCGCCTACATGATCGCGGCTGCCGTCGCGCTGCGGCCACGACGCCTGATCGTGGCGGGGATGGACCTGTTCAGCCACCCGGCCGGGGCGTATCCAAATGGGATGAAGGCCGAGAACGCCTATACCCCGAGCCATGATCTCGAGACCGACGCCGCCTTCATCCGCGGCTGTCTGGCGGCGTATGAGGGCGAGATCGCGACCCTCAGCCCCGCATTTGCGGAACTCGCCGGCCGCGTGCCGGCCGCGCGCTTTCGCCTCGTCGAGGTCGGGCTGTGCCCCACACCCGCCTGATGGAGTGCCGATCTGCCGCGCCACGGGGACGGCGGCGCATCTTGCGTGCGTGCCATCAGCGTCACTAAAACATCGCCCATCGAGGAGAGGGCCGAAACATGGCGAACCCCTACAAGACCCACTGGTATCATCGGCAGCCGGGATTCTGGCTCGACCGCGACCCGCACCGCGCGACGGGCACGAACCGGACGCCCGAGGTGATCCGCCTCGACCCCGTGCCAGGGCACGAACCCTCGCCCAAGCCGCCGGTGCGCATCTTCCTCGGCACCGAGCCGCGGCAGTATCGCGGCACCCGCATCTTCATCTGGTCGGTGATGCAGAACCGCGACCCCGCGCGCGCCTACGAGATCACGCTGATGTCGGACCTCGACGCCATCCCGCGCGAGGGGTGGAAGACCGGCTTCACCAATTACCGCTACGCCATCCCGCACCTTGCCGGTAACGCTGGCCGGGCGATCTACAACGACGTCGACCAGATCTATCTGGCCGATCCGGCCGAGATGTTCGACCTCGACATGAACGGCAAGGGCGTGCTCGCGATCACCGAGAAGGAGAACTCGGTGATGCTGATCGACTGCGAGGTGATGGCGCCGCACTGGACGCTCGAGGCGGTCAAGACCGGCAAGGGGCACGCCCATTTCAAGGGCGTGATGTCGGCGCAGGGCCTTTATGGCGAGCTGCCGGGGGTCTGGAACTCGCGCGACGGCGAGCACCCCGTGCCGCAGATCAGGTGCCTGCACTACACCACGCTGCACACCCAGCCCTGGAAGCCCTTCCCCGAGATGCTGCGCTATGGCGACAACGCGCTCGGGCACCTGTGGCACGACATGGAGAAGGCGGCTGACGAGGCGGGTTATCTTATGTTCACCGCCGAGCACCCCAGCCGCGAGTTCTCGGCGCTCGTCGCCCTCTACCAGCAGATGCACGAGACGCCCGAGACCTTCGCCGGCCACCGTCTGGGCAAGCATGTCGAGAGCGTCGCCGAATTGGTTCGCAAGACCGGCGCGGCGACCGTGCTGGACTACGGCGCAGGCAAGGGCCGCGAGTATTCGCGCCTCGCGGGCGAGCCGGACGAAAGCGCCTGGCGCCAGGTGCCCGCCTGGCCCGGCGTGCGCGTGCGCTGCTACGACCCCACCCGCCCTTCGCCACGCTGC
>JAVVFE010000219.1:0-5753 GCA_032251175.1 Thermohalobaculum sp. | reverse complement strand
GCCCGGATGCGCGAGAGCTACACCCTCGAGGAGGAACGCTGAAGCGATTTCAGCAGACGTGGACACCACTTTTCCGGTTCGACATCGCGACAGAACAAGGGGTTGGATGCGCCCTTCCAGGTCAATCGGCCGGGAAAGCTCCCCCGACCCCGCTCCCCCGCCGGCGCTCAGCCCCGCCCGATGGCCGCAAGCCGCGCGGCCAGTTCGTCGCGGTCCAGCCGCTCCAACGGCAGGGCAAGGGCCGCGTTGATGCGCGCCGAAAGCTGGTGATAGGCCAGCGCGAAGGCCATCGCCTGCGCGTCCTGAGGTGCGGCCAGCGGCTCGTCGAGCGGCCAGAACGCCTCGGCCGGACGGCCGGGCCAGGGCGGATGCCGCTCGGCCGCGGTCACCGGGCACAGCGTCAGCACCAGATCGAGCCGCGGCGCGCCGGGGCCGGAGAACTCGGCCCAGCCCTTCGAGCGCAACCCCGCCACCGGCAGCCCGCGCGCCGCAAGGCAGGCGCGCGTCGCGCCCGGCACCACGCCCACCGGGTTCGATCCCGCCGAGAATGCCCGCACCCGCCCCGCGCCGTCGCGGGTCAGGATCGCCTCGGCGATGATCGAGCGCGCGGCGTTCCCGGTGCAGAGGGCAAGGATCGTGAACATCGGGGCGCGATCGGGGGCTGACACCCTTTCGTCTTCCTCCATCCCCCCCGCCCGCGCAAGCGCCTTGCGCGGGGCGCGGCGGCCGTCCGGTGCGGGGTTGCGATCGGCCCGCGGGATTTCTAGGCTCGGCCCCCTGTGGTCGCGGCGCAAAAGGGGGCGGCAGATGCGGCTGGCAACCGGCCTGATCCTGGCGGTGGGGGTACTGGCGGCGCCGGGCCTCGGCGCGGGCGCGGCGCTGGCGCAGGACCACGGCCAGGGCGAGCGGCTCGCGCTGTTCCATTGCGGGCGCTGCCACGTCGTCAACGAGAAGAACCGGATGGGGGGCATCGGCTCGACCCCGTCTTTCGCCGTGATGCGCGGCCAGCCCGACTTCGAGGCGAAGATGCGCGGCTTCCACGCGCTGCGCCCGCACCCGGCCTTCACCCGGATCCCGGGCGTGACCGCGCCGTTCCCCGAGAATCGCCCCTCGCCGATCCATCCCGTGGACCTCACCGAGGCCGAACTCGACCGCATCGTCGACTACGCGCTGACGCTGGCCCCGGCCGATCTGGGTCGCCCGCTGGGGACGCGCTGAGACCTACTCCCACCACCGGTCGATGCGCGCGATATCGGCATCCGACAGGCCGAAATGGTGGCCGATCTCGTGCACCAGCACATGCACGACCAAGGCGCCGAGGCTCACGTCGCCCCGTTCGGCCCATTCGTCGAGGATCGCCCGGCGGTAGAGCACCACCTCGTCGGGCTCCCCCGGCAGGTCGCCGACCGATTTCTCGGTCAGGGCGATGCCGCGGTAAAGCCCGGTCAGCTCGAACGGATCCTCGATCTCCATCTCGTCCAGGGTCTCGTCGTCGGCGATGTCCTCGACCCGGATCACCAGGCCGCCCAGCCGCGCGCGAAAGGTCTCCGGCATCTCGTCCAGCGCCGCGCGCGCCAGGACGTCGAGATCGGCGAGGCTTGGCGCCACCAGATCGGCCATCGGCGCGCTCATGCCGCACCCCGGGCCGCGACGGGGCGCACGAGATAGCGTACCACCTTGCCCGGCGCAGGCGATCCGCGCCCGACCTCGGCAAACCCCAGCGCGGCGTGGAACGCGTCCGACCCCGGGTTGGGCGGCACCAGGTTCACCTCGCACACCACCCGCCCGCGCCCGCCCGCCGCGGCCGCCGCGAACACCTCCCCATACAGCGCCCGCGCGATCCCCCGCCCCCGTGCGCCGTCCGCCACGACGATCCGATCGACGTAGAGAAACCGTTCGAGCCGGTCGCGGAACCACAGGAAGTTCGGGCTGTCATAGGCCGCCCCCTCGTCGAAGGCGATGACGAAGGCCATGCCGTCGGGCGTGGCGCGCGCAAAACTCGACGCATCGAGCAGCGCGCGCAGCCTGAGCGCGTCGAGCGGCGAGGTATGTGTGTTGTGGCGTTCGTTGAGCGCGAGGACGGCTTCAAGAAGGGCCGCATCGCCCTGCTGCGCGAGGTCAATGAACGCCGTTGTTCCCGTGTTGCCCGTCATGCTGTGTCCTGCTCGCAGGCTGGCAAGGAAAAGGGGCGGCGCCTGACGCGCCGCCCCCGGGGTCTACTGCTCGTTGGCCCCGCCTGTCAGCAGGAATAGTACATCTGGTACTCGATCGGGTGCGGCGTGTGCTCGTAGGCATAGACCTCCTGCCACTTCAGCTCCATGTAGCCCTCGATCTGGTTGCGGGTGAACACGTTGCCCTTCAGCAGGAAGTCGTGGTCGGCCTCGAGGCTTTCCAGCGCCTCGCGCAGGCTGCCGCACACGGTCGGGATGCCGGCAAGCTCCTCGGGCGGCAGGTCGTAGAGGTCCTTGTCCGCGGCCTCGCCCGGGTGCATCTTGTTCTGGATGCCGTCGAGCCCGGCCATCAACAGCGCCGCCATCGCCAGATAGGGGTTGGCCGAGGGATCGGGGAAGCGGGTCTCGACGCGCTTGGCCTTGGGGCTCTCGGTCCATGGGATGCGGATCGAGGCCGAGCGGTTGCGGGCCGAATAGGCCAGCAGCACCGGCGCCTCGAAGCCCGGGATCAGGCGCTTGTAGCTGTTGGTGCCGGGGTTGGTGAAGGCGTTCAGCGCCTTGGCATGCTTCAGGATGCCGCCGATATACCACAGCGCCTCCTCGGACAGGTCGGCATACTGGTCGCCGGCGAACAGCGGCTTGCCGTCCTTCCAGATCGACTGGTTGACATGCATGCCGGTGCCGTTGTCGCCCTTGATGGGCTTGGGCATGAAGGTGGCCGACTTGCCGTAGGCATGCGCCACGTTGTGGATGACATACTTGTATTTCTGCAGCGCGTCGCCCTGTTCGGTCAGCGTGCCGAAGATCATGCCGAGTTCATGCTGGCACGACGCCACCTCGTGGTGGTGCTTGTCGACCTTCATGCCGATGCGCTTCATGGTCGAGAGCATCTCCGAGCGGATATCCTGCGCGGAATCCGTCGGGTTGACCGGGAAATAGCCGCCCTTCAGGCCCGGGCGGTGACCCGTGTTGCCCATCTCGTACTCGGTGTCCGAGTTCCACGAGGCGTCCTGCGCGTCGACCTGGTAGCTGACCTTGTTGATCGCGACCTGGAAGCGCACGTCGTCGAACAGGAAGAACTCGGCCTCGGGGCCCCAGTAGGACACGTCGCCGATGCCGGTCTCCTTCAGATACCGCTCGGCCTTGATCGAGGTCGCGCGCGGGTCGCGGTCATACATCTCGCCGGTGTCGGGCTCGACCACGATGCAGAACACTGCCAGGGTCTTTTCCGCGTAGAACGGGTCGATATAGGCGCTGGCGGCGTCGGGCATCAGCTTCATGTCCGACTGGTCGATCGACTTCCAGCCGGCGATCGACGAGCCGTCGAACATCCAGCCTTCGGTGAACCAGTCCTCGTCGACGACGTCGGCGAGGGCGGTGACATGCTGCATCTTGCCGCGCGGGTCCGTGAAGCGGAGATCGACATAGGCGATCTCCTCGTCCCTGATCAGCTTCACGATCTCGGCTGGTGTGGTCATCTCGCGTCCCTTCTCCGTATGGCTCTGCGATGGGGTCATGGTTGCGCGGATCGTCCCGGCGGGGCGCGATCCGGGGAATTCGTCACAGGGCGTCGGTGCCTTCCTCGCCGGTGCGGATGCGCACCACCTGCTCGACGTTCGACACGAAGATCTTGCCGTCGCCGATCTTGCCGGTGCGCGCGGCCGCGACGATCGCCTCGATGGTGGCGTCGAGCATCTCGTCGCCCACCACCACCTCGATCTTCACCTTGGGCAGGAAGTCGACGACGTATTCGGCGCCGCGGTACAGCTCGGTATGCCCCTTCTGGCGCCCGAAGCCCTTGGCCTCGAGCACGCTGAGACCCTGGATGCCGATCTCCTGAAGGGCTTCCTTCACCTCGTCGAGCTTGAACGGCTTGATGACGGCTTCGACCTTCTTCACTGCGCTCTCCCTTTCGCTTCGTGCCGCAGGGCCGGGGGCCCGGCCCGGGCGTCGCTCGTTTCTCGCGCTCTGCGATGCAGGCTGCGTGCCAAGTCCGGATTGCGGGGATTCGCGCTGCGCTGCAAGGGGGCGCAAAAGGGGTTTTTCGACCCGTTTCCGGGGTATGCTCATCGAATGCGCATGATGCACTAAATTTAGGCAGAAATTCTGACGGTTTTTGCGTCACACCCGGCGCGGAACGGCCCGCTGGCGCACCTCGAAACCCCTGCGGTGCCGGGCTTGACCCGGGATCTGGATGGGCCTCCCCCTGGGCTGCTCCGCGTGCATCCTTCGGCGTCGGGCTTGACCTGCGACGGGCTTCCCCGCTTCGATGCCGGGAACGCCCGGATCGGAGGGCAGGGGAGCGCCATGACCGAACTCCTGACAGCGGCACAAATGCGGGCGATCGAGCAGGCCGCCATCGCCGCGGGCGAGGTGACCGGGCTCGAGTTGATGGAGCGCGCCGGGCGCGGCGTGGTCGCGGCGATCCTCGACTGGCGCCCGGACCTGGCCACGGCGCCCCACCGGGCGGTGGTGCTGTGCGGCCCCGGCAACAATGGCGGCGACGGCTTCGTCGTGGCGCGGCTGCTGCGCGAGCGGGGGTGGGAGGTCGACGTATTCCTCTACGGCGACGAGGCAAAGCTGCCGCTGGATGCAGCGGAGACCTGCCGGCGGTGGCGCGAGATCGGGGCGGTGCAGGCGTTCGAGGCCGGGCGGATCAGGGATGCGGCCTACAGCCTCCCGCCCGCCGATCTTGTGGTCGACGCCCTGTTCGGGACGGGTCTTGCACGCCCGCTCGCCAGCTTTGCCGATGTGCTTGACCTGAACCATCGCCACGCCGCTGTCGATCGCCTCGGACTGCCCCAGACAGTCGCGATCGACATACCGAGCGGGCTTTGCGCCGACAGCGGGCGGCCTCTGGCCGGCGAGGCGGGCGACGGCCTGCCGGCGACGGCCTTTCACGCCGCGCTGACCGTCACCTTCCATGCGCGCAAGCCCGGCCACGTCCTTGCCGCGGGCGCGCGTCATTGCGGCAGGCTCGTCTGCGTGTCGATCGGTCTGGAACGCTGCCCGTCTGCCATCAGGACGCGCGAGGCGATGGGCGGCGCGATCGTCTCGGTCGTCGGTTCGCCGCCGCGGGCGCGTCTCTCCAGGTCCGAACAGACTCACAAATACGACCACGGCCACGCCCTCGTCCTCTCCGGCGGCGTCGGCCGCGGCGGTGCCGCTCGCCTCGCCGCCCGGGGCGCGCTGCGCATCGGCGCGGGGCTGGTCACGGTCGGCGCCCCGCCCGCTGCGCTGATCGAGAACGCGGCACAGCTCAACGCGATCATGCTGGCGCCCATTGCCGACGCCGAGGCGCTCGACGCCGAGATTACGGCCCGCAAGATCAAGGCGGTCTGCGTCGGGCCCGGCCCGAGCGCCCGCTCCTACCTGTCGATCCCCAGCATCATCTCCGCGGCCGAGATCGCCAACGTCGACGCGGTCCACCCCGGCTACGGATTCCTCGCAGAGAACGCCCACTTCGCGGAGGTCTGCCGCGCGAACAACATCGAGTTCATCGGGCCCGACGTCGAGACCATCCGCCAGGTGGGGGACAAGGCCCAGGCCCGCCAGGCCGCCGTGCAGGCGGGCATCCCGGTG
>JAVVFE010000218.1:0-5760 GCA_032251175.1 Thermohalobaculum sp. | reverse complement strand
GATGGCCGAGGCCGCCAGGATCACCTCGCGCCGCGCATGGATCACCTCGACCCGGCCGCCGCGCTCGACCTCGACGCCGGTGGCGCGGCCTTCCTCGATCACCACGCGCCGCGCGAGACAGCGGTGGAGCGCGCAGTTCGGCCGTTTCAGCGCGGGCTTCAGATACGCATCCGCCGCCGACCAGCGGTTGCCCTGCCAGATGGTGCGGTCCATCGGGCCGAAACCCTCCTGCCGCTCGCCGTTGTAATCCTCGGTGCGGCCGAAGCCGAGCGAGGCGCCGGCTTCCTCGAAGGCGTGGACCAGCGGATTCTCGCGGCTGCCGCGGGTGACGTGCAGCGGCCCGCCGCGGCCGCGCCACTCGCCGTTGCCGCCATGGCCGCCGTCGTGCCAGTCCTCCATCCGCCGGTAATAGGGGGCGACATCGGGCCAGCCCCAGCCATCGGCGCCCTGCTCGGCCCAGTGGTCGAAGTCGCGCGGATGGCCGCGGACATAGACCATGCCGTTGATCGACGACGACCCGCCGATCACCTTGCCGCGCGGGCAGGCCAGGCGTCGCCCGCCCAGGTGCGGCTCGGGCTCGCTGACCAGGCCCCAGTCGTAGCGCGCCATGTTCATCGGGTAGCTCAGCGCCCCGGGCATGCGGATCAGCGGCCCCCAGTCGGTGCCGCCATACTCCAGCACCAGCACCGAATGGCGCCCGTCCTCGGACAGCCGCGCCGCCAGCGCCGAGCCGGCCGAGCCCGATCCGACGATGACGAAATCGGCTTCCATCTCACTCGCCCCGTGGGAACCGTTTGCCCGCGTCGAGCACGTTCAGGTCCATGTGGTTGCGCATGTATTGCTCGGACGCGCGTTGCAGCGGCTGGAAGTCCCACGGGTAATAGGCGCCGTGCCTGAGCGCCTCGTAGACCACCCAGCGCCGCGCCTGGCTCTCGCGCACCTCGGCGTCAAAGGCCGCGAGGTCCCAGCGCACCTCGGATTTCGCCCGTAGCATGGCGAGCGTGCCCGCATGACCAGGGTCATCCGCGAGGTTGGTCAACTCGTGCGGGTCGGCATCGAGGTCGAACAGCTGGTCGGGGTCGAGCGCGCAGCGGTTGTATTTCCACCGCCCGTAGCGGAGCGACACCATCGGCGCATAGGATGCCTCGGCGGCATACTCCATCGCCACGGGCGAAGTGCGCTCGGCGCCACCGATCAGCGGCACCAGGCTCTCGCCGTCGGTCCACGGCATCACCTCGTCCATCGACACGCCCGCAAGATCTGCGAGTGTCGGGCAGACGTCGAGCGTCGATACTGGCGCCGAAATCCGCGCCGGGGCGACGCCCGGCCCCGCGATCATCAGCGGCACGCGCGACGAGCCCTCGAAGAAGCTCATCTTGAACCACAGCCCCCGCTCGCCGATCATGTCGCCGTGATCGGAAACGAACAGGATCAGCGTGTTGTCGGCCATCCGCGTGCGGTCCAGCACCTCGAGGATCGAGCCGATCTTGTCGTCGAGATAGCTTATGTTGGCGAAATAGGCGCGCCGCGCGCGGCGGATGTCGTCGGCCGTGATGTCGTAGCTGCGCCAGTCGTTCGCATCGAAGATGCGCTTCGAATGCGCGTCATGGCTCTCGTAGGGGATCGCCGGCACCACCGGGTCGAGATGGGCACAGTCCTCGTAGAGGTCCCAGAACCGGCGCCGCGCGACATAGGGGTCGTGCGGGTGGGTGAAGCTGACCGTCAGACACCAGGGCCGGGCATCTTCGGCGCGGGCATAGTCCCACAGCCTGCGCTCGGCGTGAAAGGCCACCTCGTCGTCGTAATCCATCTGGTTCGAGATCTCGGCCACCCCCGCGGCGGGGACTGCGCCGAGGTTGTGATACCACCACTCGATCCGCTCGCCCGGCTTGCGGTAGTCGGGCGTCCAGCCGAAATCGGCCGGGTAGATGTCGGTCGTCAGCCGCTCCTCGAAGCCGTGAAGCTGGTCAGGTCCGACATAATGCATCTTGCCGCTGAGGCAGGTCGCATAGCCCGACCGGCGCAGGTGATGCGCATAGGTGGGGATGGCCGAGGCGAACTCGGCCGCATTGTCATAGACGCCCGTCCGCCGCGGCAACTGCCCCGACATGAAGCTCGCCCGCCCCGGCGCGCACAGCGGCGTGGCCGTGTAGGTGTTCGCGAACCGCGCCGAGCGCGCGGCCAATGCCTTGAGATGCGGTGTGTGCAGCCATTCGGCCGGGCCGTCCGGGAACAGCGTCCCGTTGAGCTGGTCGACCATGAAGATCAGGATGTTGGGTCGGGTCATGAAGGGCTCCGTGCAAGCTGGGTGTCGAGGTAGTCCTCGACCAGGGCAATGGCGGTTTCGGGATCGGCCGCGGTCGCCGCCAGCGCGCGGCGGATATAGAGGCCGTCGATCAGGGCCGCGACGCCTTCCGCCACCCGCGGCGCGTCGCCTCCCACAAACTGGCGCAGATCATGGACCAGATTCGCGTTCAGCCGCCGGGCATAGACGTGCAGCAGCCTGCGCGCCCCGGCGTCGTGCTGAGCGTAGGCATAGAAGGCAAGCCAGGCCGATACGGTCGCCGGCGTGAACTGGGTCGATGCGAAGCTTTCCGCCACGATCAGCGACAGCCGGCGCCGCGGGTCGGTCTCGGATCTCAGGGCGGTGGCGACCGACAGCCCGAACTGGCGCAGCAGATGCCGCATGGTGGCGAGGAACAGCCGCTCCTTCGAGCCGAAGTAGTGATGCGCCAGCGCCGCCGAGACCCCGGCGCGCCGGGCGATCTGGCTCATCGTCACGTCCAGCGCGCCCCGCTCGCCGATCGCCTCGACGGCGGCCTCGATCAGCGCGCGGCGGCGGATCGGCTCCATTCCCAGCTTCGGCATCATCCCCTCCCCGGCGGTCGGCGGTGCCCGTTGTTGCTGCGTCTTGATTAAGCCGTCAATCAAGAAAAATCGAGAGCGCGATCCAGCCCGCGTCCGGCGCGATCCGGAGCCGTCGACACTGTGGACATGGCGCGCGTCCTGCCGCACGATCCCCCGCAACGAACGGTCGCGCGCGGCCGGGGCAAGGAAGAGGACGAAAAGCGATGAACATGTCGGGTGAACGGCTGATCGCCGCCCCGCGCGCCGATGTCTGGGCGGCGCTGAACGACCCCGAGGTGCTGAAGGCCTGCATTCCGGGCTGCGACAGCCTCGAGAAGACCTCCGACACCTCGTTCTCGGCGGTGGCGACCCAGAAGGTCGGCCCGGTGAAGGCGACCTTCAAGGGCGATGTGAGCCTGTCGGAGATCGTCGAAGGCCAGGGCTATACCATCACCGGCGAGGGCAAGGGTGGCGCCGCAGGCTTCGCCAAGGGCGGCGCCAAGGTCGCGCTCAGCGACGCCGCGCCGCCCGAGGGCAAATCCGGCCCCGCCACGCTGCTGACCTACGAGGCCGAGGCCAAGGTGGGCGGCAAGCTCGCTCAGCTCGGCTCGCGCTTGATCGACGGCTTCGCGAAAAAGATGGCGGACGACTTCTTCAACCGCTTCCAGACCGCCGTCGAAGGGCCGGCCGAGCCCGAGGCGGCCGCGGCAGATGGCGGCAATGATGCGCCCGAGGGAAAAAAGAAAAGCTGGCTCAAGCGCCTGATCAGCTGAGCCAGGCAGGATTGCGCCCGCGCGCCATGCGCCTCGCGGGCAGAGCGGGACCACAAGGGGAGGACATTCCGAGATGACGAAAGTTTCGATGACCGTGAACGGCAAGGCCGTCTCGGGCGAGGTCGAGGGGCGCACCCTGCTGGTGCAGTTCCTGCGCGAGGACCTTGGCCTGACCGGCACGCATGTCGGCTGCGACACCTCGCAGTGCGGCGCCTGCGTCGTGCATGTGAACGGCGAGAGCGTGAAGGCCTGCACCGTCTTCGCGCTGGGCTGCGAGGGCGCCGAGGTGCGCACCATCGAAGGCATGGCGAACGCGGACGGCTCGCTCGGCGTGATCCAGGCGGCGTTCCGCGAGCATCACGGGCTGCAATGCGGCTTTTGCACGCCGGGCATGGTGATGTCGGCGGCCGACCTGCTGAAGCAGAACGCGAGCCCCACCGAGCGCGAGGTGCGCGAATGGCTGGAGGGGAACATCTGCCGCTGCACCGGCTATCACAATATCGTCAAGGCGATCCTGTCGGCGGCGGCGACGCTGCGCGGCGAACAGGTCGCGGCGGAATGACCGACCGCCTCTCGCCGCCCTCCCGCACCGCGGGACGGGGGCGCCGGCGGTGACGCCGCGCCCCCTCCCCCCTTGTGGGGGAGGGTCGGAGAGGGGGTCCCGGACACAACAGGGAGAGACGACATGCCCAAGGATCACGGCATCGGCGCCAGCTCGAAGCGGCGCGAGGACGTGCGGTTCCTGACCGGCGCGGGTCAGTATACCGACGACATCAACCGGCCGCGCCAGACCTGGTGCTACTTCCTGCGCTCGTCGGTCGCACACGGCAAGATCAACGGCATCGACACCGCAGCGGCAGCCGCCGCGCCGGGCGTGGTGGCCGTGTTCACGTCGAAGGACCTCGAAAGCGTGGGCGGCGTGCCCTGCGGCTGGCAGATCACCGACAAGGACGGAAACCCGATGAAGGAGCCCAAGCACCCGATCCTCGCCGAGGGCAAGGTGCGCCATGTGGGTGACCCGATCGTCGCGATCGTCGCCGACAGCCTCAACGCCGCGCGCGACGCGGCCGAGCTGGTCGAACTCGACATCGAGGAACTGCCCGCCGTCGTCGACATGCGCGCGGCGATCAAGGGCGGCGCGGCGGTCCACACCGAGGCGCCCGACAATCTCTGCTACGACTGGGAATTCGTGGCCGAGAACAAGGCCGCCGTTGACGAGGCGATCCGGGGCGCCCACCACGTCACGACGCTGGAACTGGTGAACCAGCGGCTGGTGGCCAACCCGATGGAGCCGCGCGCTGCCATCGGCGAATACGATGCGGGGCGCGACGAATACACGCTCTGGACCACCTCGCAGAACCCCCATGTCATCCGGCTGCTGATGGGCGCCTTCGTGCTGTCGATCCCCGAGCACAAGCTGCGCGTGGTGGCGCCCGACGTGGGCGGCGGCTTCGGCTCCAAGATCTACCACTACGCCGAGGAAGCCTTCGTCACCTGGGCGGCGAAACGGGTGGGCCGCCCGATCAAGTGGACGGCCGATCGGTCGGAAGCGTTCCTGTCGGACGCGCAGGGCCGCGACCACGTCACCAAGGTCGAACTGGCGATGGACAAGGACGGCCATTTCCTCGCCCTGCGCTGCGCGACGCTCGCCAACATGGGCGCGTATCTCTCGACCTTTGCGCCCTGCATCCCGACCTGGCTGCACGGCACGCTGCTGGCGGGCAACTACCGCACGCCGCTGGTGTTCACCAACGTCAAGGCGGTGTTCACCAACACCGTCCCCGTCGATGCCTATCGCGGCGCGGGCCGGCCCGAGGCGACCTATCAGCTCGAGCGCACCATCGACAAGGCGGCGCGCGAGATGGGGATCGACCCTGCCGAACTGCGCCGCCGCAACTTCATCCAGCCCGACCAGTTCCCCTACCAGACCCCGGTCGCGGTGGTCTACGACACCGGCAACTACGACGCGACGCTCGACAAGGCGCTGGAACTGGCCGATGCGGCGGGGTTTGCGGCGCGCAAGGCGGCGAGCAAGGCGAAAGGCAAGCTCAGGGGCTTCGGCCTCGCCAACTACATCGAGGCCTGCGGCATCGCCCCCTCCTCGCTGGTCGGTGCTCTGGGGGCCCGCGCCGGGCTCTAC
>JAVVFE010000217.1:0-5796 GCA_032251175.1 Thermohalobaculum sp. | reverse complement strand
GGCGAGGCGACCTTCCCGGTCTCGGTGTTCGTGGTCAAGCGCGGCGGCATGGTGGTGATCTGCGCCGGCACCACCGGCTACAACCTGACATTCGATGTGCGCTACCTGTGGATGCACCAGAAGCGGGTGCAGGGCAGCCACTTCGCCAATCTCAAGCAGGCCTCGGCGGCGAACAAGCTGATGCTGGAACGCCGGCTCGATCCCTGCATGTCCGAGGTGTTCGACTGGGCCGACATCCCGGCCGCGCACATGAAGATGCTGCGCAACCAGCACAAGCCCGGCAACATGGCGGTGCTGGTGTCGGCGCCCGCCACGGGGCTGCGCACCGTCGAGGACGCGCGCGAGGCGGGCACCATCTGAGAGCCGGAAAACGGCCCGGGTCCGGGGGAGGAGACGCGACCGCGCCGGGGCAGCCCGGCGCGGTTTCGCGTCTTGTGCAAAACGCTCTGGCCGCGCGGCGGGCGGGGGCTTAGACAGGGGTGATGCTGGAAACCCGCCGCGACCCCGTGCCGCTTTCGTCCGATCAGGCCGCCGCCTGGGCGGTGCTGTCGGCGCGGCTGGCGGCGCATGGCGTCGATCTGGAGGCAGGCACCACCGCGCCGCGGGCCGACGCCGCGGGCGCAAGCGAGGTGCTGGCGGTCACCGGCAAGGCGGGATCGGGCAAGACCGTGCTGCTGGCCGAGCTTGCCACCCGGCTGGCCGGGGCGGGCCTGCGCACGGTGCGCCCCGACTACGAGCCGCGGCGCCGCGACGCGCGGTCCTTCGCGGTGCTGGCGCCGACCAACAAGGCGGCCTCGGTGTTGCAGGCGCGCGGCGTTCCCGCCACCACCATCCACCGGATCGTCTACACGCCGGTCTACGACCCCGATTTCGAGGAAATCGCCGAATGGATCGCGGGCGAACGCCACGCCAAGCCCGCGAGCGAGGTGATGAGCGCGGACGCGCTGGACCGTGCCAAGGCTTCGTTCGACAGCCACGGCTCGGTCGCGAGCGCGCTGGCGGCGGCGGGGGTGCGGGGGTCGGACTTCATCACCGGCTGGAAGCGGCGCGACGAGCCGCTCGACATCGCGCTGGTGGACGAGGCCTCGATGATCGAGCCGCGCCAGCTTGCGGACCTCGCCGAGATCTTCGGCCTGGTGATCCTGTTCGGCGACCCCGCGCAGCTTGCCCCGGTGGGCGAGCGCGGCGAGATGGTGTTCGACAGCCTCGAGCCGGGCCGGCGGCTGTCGCTGGAGCGCATCCACCGGCAGGCCGAGGACAGCCCGATCCTGGACCTCGCGCATCTGCTGGGGCGCCCGGGCCTGGGTTACGGCGATTTCGAGGACGAGGTGCGCGAGCGCGCGGCGCGCGACCCGCGGGTGATCGTGGCGCAGCGCGCCGATTCGGACCTGATGTGCGAAAGCCCCATGCTGGTCTGGCGCAACAAGACGCGGCTGCGCCTGATCGCGGGGTTCCGTGCCGCCCACAACATCGAACCCGACAGCCTGGTGCCGGGCGAGCCGCTGATCTGCGACGGGCTGGAACTGCCGCTGAAGCGCCGCAAGGAGCGCATCGCGCTGGAAGCGCACGGGTTGATCAAGGGCGCGCAGGCGGTCTATCTGGGCCCGGGCTCGAAACCCGCCTATCAGCGGGTGCGCATCCTTGGCACCGGCGAGCCGGGGATCAACGTGGCCTCGATCATCCAGATCGAGCAGCCCGACGGGGCCGAGCCGATCCTGGTCTCGGCCGCGCGGATGGGGGCGGTGTTCCTGCATGGCGCGGCGGTGACGATCCACAAGGCGCAGGGCTCGCAATGGCCGCGCGTGCAGGTGTTCGCGCCGGACCTGTGGGCCGCGGCGCAGGCCGGGCAGGTCGAGGCGGGGCTTCCGCTGTGGAAGCGGCTGGCCTATGTCGCGATCACCCGGGCCGAGCACGACCTGATCTGGGTGACGCAGGCGCGCATCGGCCGCGCCGCGCATCCGCTGGGCGGCGAGGCCCCGGCACCCGGGCAGTGACAGGCAGGAGAGAGGGCGCGATGCGCAGGATCGTGATCTTGGGGCTTGCAGCCCTGGTGCTGGGAGCGGCGGGCTGGAGCGCGCTGTGGCTGTCGGGGCGCGGCGAGATCGCGGCCCGCATCGGGCTGGAGCGCGACCGGCTGGCGGCCGAGGGGATCGAGATCGCCCATGGCGCGCCGGCGATCGGCGGCTTTCCCTTCGGCTACGAGGTGAGCCTGCCCGATGTCGTCCTGCGCCTGCCGGTCGAGGGGCTGCGGGCCGATCTGGCGCAAATCACCGCGAGCGCGGGGCTGGGGGCGGCGGACCGCATCGTCTATCGCCTGCCCGGGCGCTTCACCGTGCAGTCCGAGGGCGAGGCGCCCGGGCTGGTCGAGATCGAGGCCGACGGCCTGGTGATCGAGCAGACGCTGGAGAGCGGGCGGCCGGCCCGCCTGGGGCTGCGCGCGGCCTCGGTCCTGGCGGTGCATGCCGCCGAAGGCCAGGCGCTGAACGCAGCGGTCGAGTTCGCCGGGATCGAGGCGAGCCTCGAGCCGCCGCAGGCGGCGGTGGGCGAGACCGCGCTGAAGCTTTCGGTCGACAGCATCGACTATCTGGTGACCGGCGAGAGCGACGCGGGCGCGGCCACGCGGCTGGAGGGCGGGATCGCGCGCCTGGGCCTGACGGCGACGACCGACCAGCGGATGCCTGCCTCCGTGCTGGCGGTGCTGGCCGGCGCGCCGGGCGGCGGGCGGCTGGCGCTGACCGTGCAGGCGGGCGAGACCCGCATGGCGGGCGGGGTCGAGGCGGCCGGGGGCGGCACGACGACGCTGGCGATCGGGGCGGTCGGCGGGGTGATGACGATCGAGGACGGGCGGATCGCGCTGTCAGGCTCGACCGAGCACAACCGGCTGGAGATCGTGCCCACCGATGCGGACGCGGCGCTGCGCGGCGGCGCGGTGATCGACCGGATCGAGACGGTCTACCGCTCGCCGCTGGTGCCGGCCGAGCGGATGGACGAGCTGGCCCTGCGCGTCGCACTGGGCAAGATCACGCCCGACAACGCCTTCTGGACCGCGGTCGACCCCGCGGGCGTGCTGAGCCGCACGCCGGGCGAGATCATCCTGGACCTGGTCGGAACCGCCCGGATGCTGGCCGACGAGGCCACCGGGGCGCCGCGCGAGGCCGAGCTTGGCACGCTGTCGGTGCGCACCGTCGATGTGGCGATGCTGGGCGCGCAGGCCGAGCTGACCGGCGACCTGGAATTCCTGCAACCCGCCAACCAGCCGGTCGGGCGGCTGGTGCTGACGCTGACGCGGGCGATGGAGGTGCTGGGCGACCTGGCGCGGGCCGGGATCCTCGACCTTGCGACGGTGCAGATCATCTCGGACACCGCGGCGAACTATACCCGCGCGGGCGAGGCGCCGCAGACCCTGGTGAGCGAGTTCGCCTTCGACGGCGGCGAGGTCACGCTGAATGGCAACCGCCTGATGATGTTCGGCGGCAGGCGGTGAGGCGTGCCAGCCCGGGAACCGGTCGGCGGGCCGGGCCGGGGGGCAAGCCCAGGGTTGGGGGTCAGGACGGGCTGTAGCCCTGACGCGCCGCGTTCGCCTCGGCGTCGGCCTTGGCGTTGTAGCCTTCGGAGGCGGCGCCGATGATCTTGCCGTTCGACGCCATGCGCCGCCAGCGCCACTGGCCGCGCTTGTCCTTGTAGATCTCCCACTTGTCCTTGCCGTTGGCGCCGCGGGTCATGTTGGCCTCGGCATCGGCCTTCGACTTGTAGCCCTCGCAGGCCGCCCCCACGATCCGCCCGTTCGCGGCCGAGATCCGTCGCCAGCGCCACTCGCCGCGCTTGTCCTGATAGACCTCGAACTTGTCGCCCTCTCCGACCATGATACCTCCATGTCGCTGACGTATGGGGACCCCCTGCCGGCGGTCTGGCGCCGCCGTGGACGGACAGAGTGGACAAAGCCGCGGGGGGCGGCAAGCAAAAACACCCCCGCGCGGCAAGATGCCCGGCAGTCGTGACCGGTCAGACGGATTTACCGGAGCGCACCCCTGCGTTTGTGCGCGGAACATTCAGTCAACGGCGTCGTAGAGCGCGACCCGCCGGGGGTCGGCGCGCCCTGCCCCGATCCAGCGCGCCACCGCGGGGTGGGCCAGCAGGCGGCGGGCATAGGGTTCGGTGCCGGGCGTCATCAGCGCGTAGCTGTCGAGCCGGGTGGCCACCGGCGCGAAGAAGGCATCCGCCGCCGAAAAGCGCGCGCCGCCCAGCCACGGGCCGCCGGTCGCGGCCAGCGCGTGGCCCCAGATCGCCGCAAGCCGGTCGAGATCGGCGCCCACCCCCGCGGGCAGCGTGGCGCGTGGGCGGGCATGGGGGTGCAGGTTCATCGGGCAGGCGCCGCGCAGCGCAGTGAAGCCCGAATGCATCTCGGCCGCCAGGCTGCGGGCCAGCGCCCGGTGGGCGGAATCGGCCGGCCAGATGCCCGCGCCGGGGTGGCGCTCGGCCAGAGTCTCGGCGATGGCGAGGCTGTCCCAGACCAGGGTGGCGCGCCCGCCGTCCTGGATCTCGAGCATCGGCACCGTGCGCGCCGGCGCCCGGGCGGCCTGCATTGCCTCGAATTCCGGGCTGTAGAGGGGGACGACCTCCTCCTCGAACGGCAGGCCGAAGGCCGCGAGCAGCAGCCAGCCGCGCATCGACCAGCTTGAATAGGCCTTGTCCGCGATGACGATGCGGTAGCTGGCGGTCATGGCCTCCCCCGGAAACGGCAACACTCCGGCGAGACTGGCCGGGCGCGAACGCCCGGCGCAACCGACATTTCGTGATGGCTCAGGGTGCGATCAGCGATGGTAGCCACAGCACGATGCCGGGGAAGGCGATCAGCACGCCCACGGTGACCACGTCGGCGATGAAGAACGGCGAGGCGCCGCGGAACACGTCCTGCACCGAGATGTCGTGCCGCTCGCCCGCCACGCCCGCCACCACGAAGCAGTTGAGGCCGATGGGTGGCGTGATCAGGCACAGTTCCGCCATCTTGACGACGATGATGCCGAACCAGACCGCGCACTGGTCGGCCGACATGCCCAGCGCCGAAGCCTCGGCGGTGACGTTCGGGCCGCCGTTCAGCGCGATCACGGCGGGGAAGGTGATCGGCAGCGTCAGGATCAGCATGCCGATCGCGTCCATGAACATGCCCAGCACGACATAGGCACTGAGGATGATCATCAGCGTCAGCATCGGCGACTGTTCCAGCCCGCCGATCCAGCCCGCGAACTGCCCCGGCAGGTCGGCGAAGCCCAGATAGCGCACATAGATCAGCACGCCCCAGATCATCGTGAAGATCATCGCCGAGAGCTTGGCGGATTCGAGCAGTGCGCCCTTGAGCTGGGTCCAGCGCATGCCGCGCTGCATCGCCATCAAGAGCACGACGAAGGCGCCGAGCGAGCCGGCCTCGGTCGGCGTGCCCCAGCCGCCATAGATGCAGAAGATGATGATGAAGACCACGAACACGATGGGCAGCGCGCCCGGCAGGCTCTCGAACCGCTCGCGCCAGGTGAAGCCGCCGACCGGGGGCCCGAGATCGCCGCGCCACTTGGCGAGCCCGATGATCAGGGCGGCATAGATCACCGCCGAGGTGAGGCCCGGCAGGAAACCCGCCATCAGGAGCTGGCCGACCGAGCTTTCGGTGATGATGGCGTAGATCACCAGGATCGCCGAGGGCGGGATCAGCGAGGCGAGCGTGCCGCCCGCCGCCACCACGCCGGCCGCGAAGCGCTTGTCGTAGCCGAGCTTGAGCATCTCGGGGATCGCGAGGCGGGCGAACAC
>JAVVFE010000216.1:0-5805 GCA_032251175.1 Thermohalobaculum sp. | reverse complement strand
GCCCGCTGCCCGGCCGCGCCATGCCCGGCCACAGCGCGAGCCGCTGGCCCAGCCCGCGCCCGAGGTGAGCTTCCGCCGCGCGGCCGAGACGCCGTCGGTGCCGCGCCGGGTGGCCTTCACGCCCGATCTCGGCGGGCTGACGCCGGTCGACCCCGAGGTCGCGGCGATCTGCGAGGCGGCGGCCCGGCGCTACCAGGCGCTGGGCGCCGAGGTGGTGGCCGCCTCGCCCGATTTCACCGGCGCGCACGAGGCGTTCCAGACGCTGCGCGCGGTGGCCTTCGCCACCGGCCACGCGGCGCATTACGCCGAAAAGCGCGCCCTGCTGAAGCCCGACGTGGTCTGGAACATCGAGAAGGGGCAGGCGATCACGGGTGCCGAGGTCGCCCAGGCGCAGATCATCCGCACGCGGATCACCGCGGCGCTGGTGGAATTCTTCCGCGACTTCGACCTGCTGCTGTGTCCCGCCACCTGCGTCGCCCCCTTCCCGGTGGGCGAGCGCACGGTGACGGAGTGCGCGGGGGTGACATTCCCAACCTATATCGACTGGCTGGCGATCGCCTATGCGATCACGCTGACCTCGGCGCCGGCGCTGTCGCTGCCCTGCGGCTTCACCGCGTCGGGCCTGCCGGTGGGGTTGCAGGTGGTCGCGCCGCTCAGGTCCGAGGCGCGGCTGCTGTCGCTCGCCGCCTCGCTCGAGCGCGAGCTGGGCGTCGAGACCGGGCCGATCGACCCGCGGGCGGGGACGTGAGGCACCCAAGGCCGCGCGTCGGGCCGGGCGCCGCTTGCATTGGTGCGCCCGCGCGGCAGGGCAGCGGGGCCGCGTGTGGCGGCGGGCGGCGGGTTCGGCCGCCATCGCGCCGGAGCAAGGGGTGACGCCATGATACCGCGCGAGCCCCTGGCCCGGGATCTGCTTGCCGCCCTTGCCTGGCAGCTCGACCTCGGCGCGGACGAGGCGATCCTCGACGCGCCGGTGGACCGCTTCGCCGAGGCGCCGGGCGCGGGAGCCATTGCGCCGGGCGCGGGAGCCATTGCGCCGGGCGCGGGAACCATTGCGCCGCCCGCCCGAACGCCGGATGCGCGCGCCGGGGCAACCGGCGCCACGCCCGATGCGCCGCGCGGGCGGGCGGGCGCAACCGGCATGACACCCGACGCGCGGCCCGGGCCGGATGCGGGCGCGGCGGGCGCCGGCCTCGCGGCCGCCGCGGCGACGCTCGCGGAACTGGCCGAGGCGATGCGCGGCTTCGAGGGCTCGGACCTGCGGCTCGGCGCGCGCAGTCTGGTGTTCGCCGACGGCCTGCCAGGCGCGCGGCTGATGGTGATCGGCGAGGCGCCGGGCGCCGACGAGGACCGGATGGGCAAGCCGTTCGTCGGCCGGGCGGGGCAGTTACTCGACCGGATGCTGGCGGCGATCGGCCTCTCGCGCGCCGCCCCCGACCCGGAGCGCGCGGCCTACATCACCAATGTCCTGCCCTGGCGCCCGCCGGGGAACCGCACGCCCTCGGCGGCCGAGGCGGCGCTGTTCCTGCCGTTCCTGATCCGGCACATCGAGCTTGCGGCGCCCGATTTCATCCTCGCGCTGGGCAACACACCGGTGCAGGCGCTGCTGTCGAGCGGCACCGGCATCACCCGGATACGCGGGCGCTGGCAGCGGCACGGACCCACCGGCTGCCTGATCCTGCCCAGCTTCCACCCCGCCTACCTGCTGCGCAGCCCGGAGAAGAAACGCGAGGCGTGGCGCGACCTGCTGGCGCTGCGCGCGGCGCTTGACGGCGCGCCGGTGGTGCCCGAGTAAACCCGCAGCAAGCGTGCAGCCCCGAGCCGCGAGGACGTCATGAGCCGCATCGACGAGAGCCGCCCCTTCATCCCGGTCAACATCGCGATCCTGACCGTCTCGGACAGCCGCAGCGCCGCCGACGACCGCTCGGGCGACACGCTGGCCGCGCGGCTCGAGGCCGCGGGCCACCGCCTGGCCGCGCGCGCCATCGTCACCGACGACCGCGAGAAGATCGAGGCGCAGTTGAACGCCTGGATCGCCGATCCCGGCGTCGACGTGGTGATCTCGACCGGCGGCACCGGGCTGACCGGGCGCGACGTGACGGTCGAGGCCCATCGCGCGGTCTACGAGAAGGAGATCGACGCCTTCGGCGTGGTGTTCACCCATGTCTCGATGGCCAAGATCGGCACCTCGGCGGTGCAGAGCCGGGCCTGCGGCGGCGTGGCGCACGGCACCTACCTGTTCGCGCTGCCGGGCTCGCCCGGTGCCTGCAAGGACGGCTGGGACGAGATCCTGAAGCTGCAGCTCGACTATCGCCACATGCCCTGCAATTTCGTCGAGATCATGCCGCGGCTGGAGGAGCACCGCCGGCGCAAGTGAGCCGCGGCCCGGCCCGCGCGCGCGGCGATCCGCGATTGGCCCAGATTTCGGCACAATTCGGCCCCGAATCGCGGTGCCTTTTCGCTGATCGTCCAGTGTGCCCGGGCGCGACGCCAGATGAGTCGGCGCTGGTCCCGAAAGGCACGACGCGGAGCTTGACGTCCATGGCATGGTCCGACACCGCCCCCCGGCCCCAGCGCGCGCTGATCGACGGCGCCTATCTCGACCGGCTGGCGCAGGCGTTGGGGCAGCGCGGGCTGGACGAGCTGCTGGCCGACGGCATGATCGAATTGGCCGACCGGCTGGCGACGCTGGGCGCGCTCGCGCGCGCGGCCGACCGCGCGGCGGTCGCAGCCCTTTCCCACGACATCGTGGCGGTCGCGGGCCATATGGGTTTGGGCGCCCTGTCGGCGGCGGCGGCCGAGCTGAACCGGGCGACGCGCGACGCGCGGGACCAGAGGATGGACGCGGGGCGCCTGGCCGAACTGGCCGCCCCGGTGATCGCGCTGGGCACGCCCTCGCTCGACGCGCTGGCGGCGCGGCCGGCGGGCAGCGGGGACTGACGCGCGGCACGGCGCGCGCGTGGCAGAGGCCGCCCGCGGCGGCGGCTAGGGCGGCAACGTCGACCCGGGGCGCGGGCTTGGCACGGCGCCCGGCAAGTGGTCCGGAAAGCGGCGCGCGCCGGGGTATCCCCGTCCCCATTCCGATTCCCTCCGACCGCAAAATGATCTAAGCCTCGCCACGACGGCGATGCCGGTGGCGGCCCCCGCCCGGCGCGCGATTGGGGAGACGGCGATGAGCGACGACACCGGGGCGGCGGCGACTGCGGGGCCCGAGACACCAGCACCGGCCGCGCGCGCGCCGGTGCCGATCAGCCTCGTCCCCGCCGACCGGCTCGAGGACAGCCTCGCCGCGCTGGCGCCTGCCGAGGCCGCCTGGGCGCGGGCCAATGGCTTTCGCGGCACGCTGGGGGCGGCGCTGGCGCTGCCCGATGCGGCGGGCGGCATTGCCCGCGTGCTGATCGGCTGGGGCACCGCGGCCGAGCGCCGGCGCACCCGCTTTGCCCTGGGCCGCTTTGCCGAGACCGCCCCGGCGGGGGTCTACCGCATCGAGACGCGCCTGGAACTGGCCGAGGCCGAGGAGGCCGCGCTGGGCTGGCTGCTGGCGCGCTACCGCTTCGAGCGCTACCGCGCGGCGACGGCGCGGGGCGAGGCCGACCTGGCGGTGCCCGCGGGGGTCGACGGCGTCCGGCTGGGCACCATCGCCGAGGGCGTGTTCCTGGCCCGCGACCTGATCAACACGCCCGCCAACGAGATGGGCCCCGCGGCGCTTGAGGCCGCGGCCCGCAAGCTGGCCGCCCGCCACGGCGCCACGGTCGCGGCCACCGTGGGCGAGGCGCTGCTGGAGGCGAACTTTCCGCTGATCCACACGGTCGGGCGCGCCAGCGCCGAGGCGCCGCGGCTGATCGACCTGACCTGGGGGCCGGCCGACGCGCCGATGGTGACGCTGGTCGGCAAGGGGGTGTGCTTCGACACCGGCGGGCTGGACCTCAAGCCCTCGGCTTCGATGGCGCTGATGAAGAAGGACATGGGGGGTGCAGCAACCGTTCTGGGTCTGGCGCACATGATCATGGCGCGCGGCCTGAAGCTGCGGCTGCGGGTGCTGATCCCGGCGGTCGAGAACGCGGTCTCGGGCGCGAGCTTCCGCCCGGGCGACATCCTGCGCTCGCGCAAGGGGCTGACGGTCGAGATCAACAACACCGACGCCGAGGGGCGGCTGGTGCTGGCCGACGCGCTGGCGCTGGCAGCTGAAGAGGGGCCCGACGTTCTGGTCTCGATGGCCACGCTGACCGGCGCGGCGCGGGTGGCGCTGGGTCCCGACCTGCCGGCGATGGCGTCCGAGGAGGCGCCCGAGCTGATCGTCGACATGGCGACGCTCACGGGTGCCGCGCGGGTTGCGCTGGGGCCCGAGGTGGTGCCGTTCTACACCGACGACGACGCGCTGGCGGCCGATCTGACGGTGGCGGGCGCCCGGGTGTCGGACCCGCTGTGGCGGATGCCGCTGTGGCCCGGCTACGAGGCCGATATCGAGCCCGGCATCGCCGACCTCGACAACGCGCCTTCGGGCGGCATGGCGGGGTCGATCACCGCAGCGCTGTTCCTCAAACGTTTTGTCGACCAAACCGCCTGGGTGCATTTCGACATCTACGGCTGGACGCCCAAGGCCATGCCGGGCCGCCCCAAGGGCGCCGAGGCGCAGGCCGCCCGCGCCGTGCTGGCGGTGCTCGAACGCCGCTATGGCCGGGCGTGAGGGCGGCATGGTTACCCCTGACCCACGCCTGACGCTGGCCCGTCCCGACCTGGCCGCGGCCAGCCTGCGCGGCAGGGTCGCGGCCGCGCGCCATGCCGAGCCGGTGGCGATGCAGGTGAGCGCGCCGGTGGCGCCGCTGATGCGCCGCCCCGGCGGCGGGCCGCGCGGGCTCGACACCGAGCTTCTGATGGGCGAGCGCTTCGACGTGCTGGAGACCGCCGACGGCTGGTGCTGGGGGCAGTCGGCGCTCGACGGCTATGTTGGCCATGTGCCGGCCGAGGCGCTGGCCCCGGCGACGGCGGCGCCGACGCATCGGGTGGCGGCGCTGATGGCGCATCTCTACCCCGAGGCCGACATCAAGACCCGGCCGCGGGCGGTGCTGTCGTTCGGCGCGCGGCTGGCGGTTGCCGGCACCTCGGGCGGGCGCGGGACGCAGGCGCCGATGGCGCGGCTCGCCACGGGCGGCTATGTCATCGCGCGCCATCTGGCGCCCCTTGCCGCGCCGGCGGCGGATTGGGTGAGCGAGGCCGGGCGGCTGGTGGGCGTGCCCTATCTGTGGGGCGGGCGCAGCGCGTTCGGGCTGGATTGCTCGGCGCTGGTGCAACTGGCGATGCAGGCGGCGGGCCGCGACTGTCCGCGCGATTCCGACATGCAGGAGGCGGCGCTGGGCACGACGCTGGCGCCCGGCACCCCGCCCGAACGCGGCGACCTGATGTTCTGGCGCGGCCATGTCGGGGTGATGCTGGACGCGACGCGCCTGCTGCATGCCAATGCGCATCACATGGCGGTGGCGGCCGAGCCGCTGGCCGAGGCCACGGCCCGCATCGAGGCCAGCGGCGGCGGCGCGGTGACGCGCCATGCCCGGCCCGGCGCGGCACGGTGACGCGCCACGCACAACCCGACGCCGCACCGCACCGCCCACAACCCGGCCCGGCACCGCACCATGCGCGGCCCGGCACGGTGACGCACCAAGCCCGTCTCGACGCGGGCGGCGCGGACCGGTAGGATCGCGCGAAAATCCCGATGGCAGGGGGCAGGCGGCATGACTTCCATCCCGCGTGGCCTGCGGGCCGCGGGGCTTCTTCTCGCCGCGGCGGCGACCGCGGGCTGCGCGGCGCAGG
>JAVVFE010000215.1:0-5845 GCA_032251175.1 Thermohalobaculum sp. | reverse complement strand
GCCGATGTCTCGGGGCTGGTGATGACCAAGCTGGACGGCACCGCCAAGGGCGGCGTGCTGGTGGCGCTGGCCGACCGCTTCGGCCTGCCGATCCACGCCATCGGCGTGGGCGAGCAGATCGACGATCTTGCCCCCTTCGAGCCCGAGGAGTTTGCCCGCGCGCTGACCGGCGTCGAGGGCTGAGGCCGGCGCCACAGGTGTGAAACGGTGGCATCTTACTGAACCCGTTCAATACTTCCACCGATGTGTCGGGCTCTGCGGGGCGCCCCGGGTCAGGCCCGGGGCAGCGGGAGGAGAGGCCGGAGCCTGAGGGCGGCGGAGGGGTGGAATGGGCGAGATGATCGTCGCGATGGCCGGCACGCCCGAGGGCGGGGTGCTGGCGTTCGCGCTGGCGCTGTTGTCGGCCTTTGCGCATGCGACCTTCGGGGCGATCAACAAGGGCGGCGCCGACCCCTATCTCAACCGCGGCGCGATCAATGCGGCCTACTCGCTGATGGCGATGCCGTTTGCGGTGTTCGTGTTTCCGCTGCCCTCGGCCGCGGTGTGGCAGGTGCTGGCGCTGGCCTACCTGATCCACCTGCTCTATGAATGGTTGCAGTGCACCGCCTTCGCCAAGGGCGATTTCACGCTGGTCTACCCGATCGCGCGCGGCACCGGGCCGCTGGCGACCGCGATCGGCGCGGTGTTCATCTTCGGCGAGCGGCTGGGGCCGGTGCAATGGGCGGGGCTGGCGCTGCTGTCGGCCTCGATCTGGGGGCTGGCGGCGGCAAACCTGCGGGCGCGGCGCGTCGACATCGCGGCGCTGCCGGGCTTGCGGCAGGCGATCGGCGTCGCGCTGATGACCGGGGGGATGATCGCGGTCTACACCATCGTCGATGCCTATGGCATCCGGCTGGCGGCGAACCCGTTCAGCTTCCTCGCCTGGTTCTTCGTGCTGGGCGGCTTTGGCTTTCCGCTGGTCGCGCTCTACCGCTGGCGGCGGATGGCGCCCGAGCGGCGGCCCGAGCCGTTCGATCTGGCGGTGCGCGGGGTGTTCGGCGCGATCATCGCCTTCGTCAGCTTCGGCGCGATCATGCTGGCGACCCGGCTCGACAAGGTGGGCGAGGCTGCGGCGCTGCGCGAGACCTCGATCATCTTCGCCACCGCCATCGGCGTGCTGATCTTCCGCGAGCGGATCGACGCCCCCCGGCTGGGGCTGATCGGGCTGATTGCTGCGGGCGCGATGCTGGTCGAGTTCGGCTGAGCCGCGCCCCGGATGTCGCGGGTGGGTGACAGGCGGGCCGGGCATCGCTACATCTGCGCCATGAGCCAGACCGACGCCCCCCCCGCCGAACCCTCGTCCTTCCTGAAGCTCGCGCTCGAGCTTGGGCCGCTCGCGGTCTTCTTCGGCGTGTTCCGCTATGGGCGCGAGCTGCTGGGCATCCCGGCGCTGCACGACGCGATGGCGGCGGCGACCGGGGCCGAGGCGCTGGCGTCCGAGTCCGGCCCGCTGTTCGTGGCGACCGCGGGCTTCATGGTGGCAATCGCGGTGTCGCTGGCGGTGTCGTGGTGGCTCACCCGGCGGCTGCCGCGCATGGCGGTGGTCACCGGCATCGTCGTGGTGGTGTTCGGCGGCCTGACCCTGTGGCTGCGCGACGAGACCTTCATCAAGATGAAGCCCACCATCGTCAACGGGTTGTTCGCCATCACGCTGGGTGTGGGGCTGCTGCAGGGGCGCAGCTACATCAAGTACCTGATGGGCGAGGCGATGCCGATGGACGACCGCGGCTGGATGATCTTCACCCGGCGCTGGGCGGTGTTCTTCGCCTGCATGGCGGTGCTGAACGAGGCGATCTGGCGCACCCAGACCACCGAGTTCTGGGTCAGCTTCAAGACCTTCGGCAACCTGCCGCTGACCATGGGATTCATGGCGCTGCAACTGCCGCTGCTGAGGCGCCACATGATCGAGGAGCGCGGCTGAGACACGTTCGCCGCCGCACGCCCGGGCGAGGCATTGCACCATGGACGAGGTCTTGCGCGCACTGCTCTATGGCTCGGTGGCCGGGTTGATGATCCCGCTCGGCGGAGCACTCGCCCGGATCCGCGGCTTCCAGCCGAGGTGGCTGGAGCAGGAGGTCCGGCACAGCGTCATCGCCTTCGGAGGCGGCGTGCTTGTCGCCGCCGTCGCGCTGGTGCTGGTGCCTGAGGGCGTGAAGGCGCTGCCGCTCTGGGCGGCGCTGGCGGCGTTCGGGTTTGGCGGCGTGCTGTTCGCGGCGATCGAGCAGGGGCATCGCGGCCATAGCGGGGCGCATGCCCAGTTCATCGCCATGCTTGCCGATTTCGTGCCGGAGGCGCTGGCGCTCGGCGCCTTCCTCGCCACCGGGTCGCCGCAGGCGGGGCTGCTGGCGGTGCTGATCGGCGTGCAGAACGTGCCCGAGGCGTTCAATGCCTGGCGCGAGCTGCGCGCGGACGGGCGGCTTTCGGCGCGGTGGGTGATGGTGTTGTTCTTCGGTCTCGCCGCGCTTGGCCCGGTCGCGGTCCTCTCCGGGTTTCTGCTGCTTGCCGATCTGCCGGCGCTGACCGGGGCGATCATGATGATCGCGGCTGGCGGGATCCTGTTCCTGATGTTTCAGGACATCGCGGTGAAGGCGCACTTGCGCAATGCGCAGGCGCCCTCGCTCGCCGCGCTGGGCGGTTTTGCCATCGGCATCGTCGGGCAGGCGCTGACCGGCTGAGGGGCTCAGCGGCGGGCGGCCTCGGCCAGCGCGGGGCGGAACTTTTTCTCGATATCGGCGCCCTGGATCGGGCCGATGTGCTTGTAGACCACCCGGCCCTGACCATCGATCACGAAGGTTTCCGGCACGCCGTAGGCGCCCCACTCGATCCCGGCGCGGCCCTTGGTGTCGGCGCCGATAAGGGTGAAGGGGTTGCCAAGCTCGTCGAGGAAGGCTTTCGCCTTCGCGGGCTCGTCCTTGTAGTTGATGCCGTGGATGGTGACGCCTTCGGCAGCGAGGCGCTCGAGCATCGGGTGCTCGGCCCGGCAGGGCACGCACCAGCTTGCCCAGATGTTGACCAGCTTGGCGCCGGGCTTCGCGAGGTCGGCGGTCGAGAAGCCGGGCTGGCCGTCGTAAAGCGGGGGCAGCTCGAACGCGGGCGCGGGCTTGTCGATGAAGGTCGAGGGCAGGTCGCGCGGGTTCTCGCGCCCCAGGCCAAGCAGGAACACCGCCATCACCGCGGCGGCGCCCAGCGCCGGGACCAGCATCCACAGGCGGAAGCCGCTTTTGGGGCTGTCGTGGGGGTCGTCGGTCATCGCTTGCGCCTTGTTTCCGCGTCCTGCATCTCGCGCCGCGCGCGGGCGTTGGCGCTGAGCGTGGTCCACACCAGCCAGCCGAGGATCGCCGCCGTCGCGCCATAGGCGGCCGCCACGGTGAGCGCGTGGCGGTCGGTGGTCAGATACTCGATCATGCCCGGGCCTCCTGCAGCCTGAGCGAGCGGGCGCGGCGTGCCCGGATCTCGGTGCGCGCGCGCACCACCAGGATCGCCACGAACAGCAGGTAGAAGGCGATGATCATCAGATACAGCGGCGTGCGGAAGGCGTCGTCGACCCGCTGCCCCTCGGCCAGGCTGAGCGAGGCGCCCTGGTGCAGCGTCGCCCAGAAGTTGACCGCATAGCGCGCAAGGAACGCGAACACCACGCCGACCAGGCACAAGACGCCCGAGAGGTCGGCGGCCTTGTCCGGCTCCTCGACCGCGGCCCACAGCGCCATGTAACCGAGGTAGAAGAAGAACATGATCAGCACCGCGGTGAGGCGCGCATCCCACACCCACCAGGTGCCCCACATCGGCTGGCCCCACACCGCGCCGGTGATCAGCGCGATGGCGGTGAAGGCCGCGCCCACCGGCGCCGCCGCCTTGGCGACCAGGAAGCTGACATGGTGGCGCCGGATCAGCCCCACCGCCGAGGCGATCGCCATCACCGCGTAGACATTGATCGCCAGCATCGCGGCCGGGACGTGGATGAACAGGATCTTGACGGTCGAGCCCTGCTGGTAGTCGTCGGGCGTCAGCGCCAGCGACCACCACAGCCCGACGCCCAGCAATCCCGCCGCCGCCACCCACAGGGGCGCGACCAGCGGGTCGGTGAGCCGCATGAAGGCGGCCGGGTTCGCATAGCGCCAGATCGACATGGGGTTCTAGGTAATCGAGCCGGGCGCCCGCGGCAACGGTCGCATCGGGCTTGATACGCCGTGCCGCAGGGGATGGGCGCACCCCGTCCCTGCCCGGCCTCAGCGCGCGTTGATCCTGAGGGCCGCGGCGGCGGCGAAGGGCGCGAGCGCGCCGGCGAACAGCGTGAGCCCGCCGAGCAGCCCCAGCACGCCGGCGAGCGGCAGGCCGAGCAGCGCGTTCTCGACCACCCGCGCGCCGAACACCAGCGTCGGGATGTAGAGCGGCAGCACCAGGATCGAGAGCAGCAGGCCGCCGCGGCGCACGCCCACGGTGATCGCGGCCCCGATCGCGCCGATGAAGCTGAGCGCGGGCGTGCCCACCGCCAGCGCGAGGCCGAGCGCAGGCAGCGCCGTGTCGGGCAGTTGCAGCATGGCGCCGAGCACCGGGGCGATCAGCGTCATCGGCAGCCCGGTGGTCACCCAATGCGCCAGCGTCTTGGCCAGCACCACCTGTTCGAGCGGCATCGGCGCCAGCATCAACTGGTCGAGCGAGCCATCCTCGAAATCGGCCTGGAACAGCCGGTCGAGCGAGAGGAGTGCTGCCAGCAGCGCCGCCACCCACAGCACGCCGCCGGCGATGCGCGCGAGCGTCGCGGTCTCGCGCCCCACGCCCAGCGGGATCAGCACGACCGCGAGCACGAAGAAGGCGATGCCGACCGCGCCGCCGCCGCCGAGGCGCAGCGCCAGCCGCGTGTCGCGGCGCACGAGGGCGGCGAACGGGCTTCTCACCACGCGCCCTCGAGGAACGGGTCGGCGGCGACGCTGCCGGCGGTGTCGTCCGGCGCGCGCATCTCGAGCACCGGGCCGTGGCCGAGGCCAAGCTCGATATGCGTGGCGATCAGCGCCATGCCGCCGCCCGCGCAATGTTCGCGCACGAGGTCGGCCACCTGCGCCGCCGAGGCCGCGTCGAGCGAGACGGTGGGCTCGTCCAGCAGCCACAGCGGGCGGTCGATCACCAGAAGCCGGGCGAGCCCCAGCCGCCGCTTCTGCCCGGCCGAGCATTGCGCGGCCGGGTGCGTCGCGATGTGGCCGATGCCGAAGCGGTCGAGCGCGGCCGCCACGCGCGCGCCATCGGTCGCGTGCAGCCCGGCCCAGACGGCGAGGTTCTCGGCCACGCCCAGCGCGGGCTTGACCGCGTCGAGGTGGCCGGCATAGGCGACCTGTTCCTGAAACCCGCCGCGGTCGCGCGTGAGTGAAGTGGCGCCCAGCCGCGCATCGCCGCCGGCGGGCGGGATCAGTCCCGCAAGCACGCGCAACAGCGTCGATTTGCCCACGCCGTTCGGCCCGCGCAACGCCGCCGCCTCGCCCGCGCGCAGGCGGAAGTCGAGGTCGCGGAACACGATGCGCCCGGCGCGGCGGCAGGCGAGGCTGTCGATCTCGAGATCCATGCCCCTTGGTTAGTGAGGCCGGGGGGCTTTGCAAAGTGGCCATCTGCGCGCATGGTTGGGCTGCGGCGGGAGGCGGCATGGCGCGCGGGCGCGGTGGCTGCCAGTGTGTGCGTGCGGGCGCCGTGCTGCGACATGCGCGCCAGTTGTCTTAAGATAATTTTTTGTGCATAGAGGGTAAATCTTAAGGCCCCCGATGCGGGGCCCCGTGAGTCGCGGGGTCGCGCCGGGCAGACAGGCCGCCTGAACACGCCT
>JAVVFE010000214.1:0-5866 GCA_032251175.1 Thermohalobaculum sp. | reverse complement strand
CGGCGCGTCGAGCGGGCTGGGCGCGCATATGGCGGGCTTTCTGGCGGCGCGCGGCGCGCGGGTCTGGGCTGCGGCGCGCCGGATCGAGGCGCTGGATGCGCTGGCGCGCGAGGCCGGGGGGGGCATCCATCCGCTTGCGATGGACGTGACCGACCTCGCCTCGGTCGCCGCCGGCATCGCCCGGGTGGTCGCGGCCGAGGGCCGGCTCGACGGGCTGGTGAACAATGCCGGCATCGCCTGGGGCGGCCGGGCGATCGAGATGGCCGACGCCGACTGGGCCCGGGTGATCGACACCAACCTGACCGGCGCCTTCACCGTCGCGCGCGAGGCGGCGAAGGCGATGGCCGAGACCGGCGGCGGCGCGATCGTCTCGACCGCCTCGATCCTCGGCTTCGGCACCGGGGCGGGGGTGGCGGCCTATGCGGCGTCGAAGGCCGCGGTGGTGCACCTGACGCGCTGCCTCGCGCTGGAATGGGCGAAGCACGGCATCCGGGTGAATGCGCTCGCGCCCGGCTATTTCCCGACCGAGATCAACCGCGACTTCCTGGACAGCGAGGCGGGCGAGGCGCTGAGAAAGACCATCCCGATGCGCCGCTTCGGCCGGCCGCAGGACCTCGACGGCCCGCTCGAGTTGCTTCTGTCCGACGCCGGGGGCTACATCACCGGGGTGACCCTGCCGGTCGATGGCGGGCACCTGTGCCGCCCGCTGTGAGAGGGACTGCCATGGACTTCCGCCTGCCGCCCGACTGCGAGGACTACCGCGCCCGCGTCGCCGCCTTCGTCGCCGACCACGTCCTGCCGCTGGAGGACGACCCCGCGAGCTTCGCCGACCACGGCAACCTGCCGGTGGCGGTGCTGCGCGGGCTGCGCGAGAAGGTGAAGGCTGCGGGCCTGTGGGCGCCCAACGTGCCGCGCGAATTGGGCGGGCTGGGGCTGCCCTTCGTGGGACTGGCCGCGGCCTACGAGGAGATGAACCGATCGGTCTTTGGCCCCGCCTGCTTCAACGCCGCTGCCCCCGACGACGGCAACATGCGCCTGCTGGCGCAGGTCGGCACGCCCGACCAGCAGGAGTGGTGGCTCAAGCCCGTCATCGCCGGCGAGATGCGATCGGCCTTCGCGATGACCGAGCCGCACCCGGGCGCGGGTTCGGACCCCACCATGATGATCACCCGGGCCGAGCGGACCAACACCGGCTACCGCATCTGGGGCCGCAAGTGGTTCATCACCGGGGCCGAGGGGGCGGGGCGCTTCATCCTGATGGCCCGCACCTCGGACGATGCGCGCAAGGGGCTGACCGCGTTCCTGTTCGACGCGGCCCGGCCCGGCTGGCGGATCGACCGGCGCATCGGCATCATGGGGCCCGAAGAACATGGCGGCCATTGCGAGTTGGTGTTCGAGGGGATGGAAATCCCCGACGAGCATGTGCTGATGCAGCCCGGCGACGGCTTCAAGGTCACCCAGATCCGGCTGGGGCCGGCGCGGCTCACGCACTGCATGCGCTGGCTGGGGCTGGCGAAACGCTGCATGGAGATCGCCACGACCTACGCTCACGAGCGCGAGGGCTTCGGCACGCGGCTGATCAACCGCGAGACGGTGCAGGTGAAGCTCGGCAACCTCGCCTGTCAGATCGAGGTCGGCCGGCTGCTGGTGATGAAGGCGGCGTGGCTGCTGGACCAGGGCGACCGCGCCCGGACCGCGGTGTCGATGGCCAAGGTCCACATGGCCGAAACCCTGCACCGCGCCGCCGACGACTGCATCCAGATCTGCGGCGCGCGCGGCTATTCCACCGACACGGTGCTGGAATGGATCTACCGCTATGCCCGGCAGGCGCGTCTGGTCGATGGCGCCGACGAGGTGCACAAGATGGTGCTGTCGGGCGCCTACCGCGCCGAGGGGCCGGCGCTCTGGCGTTGGGGGGTCTGAGCCGGGCGCGTCAGCCGGCCTACCGCAGCCAGCACCGCCTCGGGCGCCGCGTGATGCGGCATGTGGCCGATCCCCGGCAGCAGCGTGAGCCTGGCCCGCGGCAGGATGCGCGCCAGCCCCTCGGCGTGGATCTGCGCGGGCACGATCGCATCCTCGGTTCCGTGCACGATCTCGACCGGGCAGGCAATGCGCGGATACTGCGCCATCATCGCCACGATCTGCCGGTGCAGCACGGCCACCGCCCGGAAATTGGTGCGGAAGGTGTGGGGGCGCAGCGCAAGCTCGGCGCCGCCCTCGTCGCGATAGCGCGGCGGCACCGGTTGCGGGGCGAACACCTCGGCCAGTGCCGCATCGATCCTTGCCGGCGGCAGCACGGCCGGCACGATCCGGCTCATCGCCCGCCCGATGATCGGTGCGCCGCAAAAGCGGTAGGCGGGGGCGAGCGCGCCGCCCCAGTCCATCGTGGCGCCCGCGACCACCGCGACGCCTGCGACCTCGGCCGGCCGCGCCAGCGCCCAGGCCAGCGCCAAGGCGCCCGAATAGCTGTGTCCGACCAGCCAGTAGCGCCGCAGGCCAAGGCGCGCGAGCGCATCGGCCAGCAGCGCCGCCTGCACGTCCAGCCGCTCGCCGCCCGGCACCGGGCTCGAATGGCCGAAGCCGGGGCGGTCGAAGGCGATCACCCGATGCGTCCGCGCAAGCCGTGGCATCAGCGACAGCGCCCAGTCACGCAGGTTGCCGCTCGCGCCGTGCAGCACCACCACCGGGCGCCCGCGCACCGGGCCGTCGGCAAGATAATGGATCTGCGCGCCCCGCACGCTGACGAAGCCGCCAAGCGGCGGATAGCGACGTTCGGCTTCCCTCGAAAAGCCGGTCAGACGGTCCCAGAACTGCATCGCATCGACACCTCGATCACACGGAACGCGCTCTCTTGGAACGTATGCTGCGCCGAGTCCGGCGCGATGGCCATATCGCCGGATGGGGGATGTTTCAGGGTTGCCAAATAGGTCATAGTCATTTACCTTTTATTCGACGGGCAAGGATGCACATACTTGAGGCCACCCGCCCGCGCCGCGACGCCACAGGGAGAGACCGATGGACCTGCGCGATGTCCGCCTGACCGACCGCTACGACCTGTCCCGCACGCCGGTGCTCGTCTCGGGCATCCAGGCGCTGGTGCGCGCGACGCTGATGCAGCGCGAGCGCGACCGGGCGGCGGGGCTCGACACGGCGGGCTATGTCACCGGCTATCGCGGCTCGCCGCTGGGCGCGGTCGACGTGACGTTCATGCAGGCCGCGAAATACCTTGAGCCCGCGCAGGTGAAGTTCCAGCCCGGGCTGAACGAGGACCTCGCCGCCACCGCGCTGTGGGGCTCGCAGCAGGCGGAACTGCGCGGCGAGGGCAGGCATGATGGCGTGTTCGGCCTGTTCTACGCCAAGGGGCCGGGCATCGACCGGTCGGGCGACGTGTTCCGCCATGCCAACTTCGCCGGCTCGTCGCGCCATGGCGGCGTGCTGGTGGCGATGGGCGACGACCACACCTGCGAAAGCTCGACCACCTGCCACCAGTCGGAACTCGCGCTGATGGACGCGATGATGCCGATCCTCAGCCCCGCCGGAGTGCCGGAGCTGATCGACTGCATGCTGATGGGCTGGGCGATGAGCCGCTATTCCGGCCTGTGGGTCGGCATCAAGTCGATGAAGGACACGGTCGAGGCGACCGCGGTGATCGACGGCGACCCGCATCGATTGCAGATCGTCACCCCCACCGATTTCGTCATGCCCGAGGGCGGGCTCAACATCCGCCTGAACGACACGCCGCAGGAGCAGGAGGCCCGCCTCCATGACTACAAGCGGTTCGCCGCGCAGGCATTCGCGCGTGCGAACCGGCTCGACCGGCGGGTGCATGGCGCGCCGGGCGCGCGGATCGGCATTGTCGCCTCGGGCAAGACCTGGCTCGATGTCCGCCACGCGATGGAGATGCTGGGCCTCGACGACGACGCCTGCCGGGCGCTTGGCATCACCACCTACAAGGTCGGCATGGTCTGGCCGCTCGAGACCGTGGCGCTGCGCGACTGGGCCGCGGGGCTCGACCTGATCGTGGTGGCCGAGGAAAAGCGCGCGGTGATCGAGACGCAGTTGAAGGAAGTGCTCTACAACGCCCCCTCGCGCCCCCGGGTGGTCGGCTGGAAGGACGAGGCCGGGCAGGTCCTGTTCTCGGTCAAGATGGACCTCAACCCGGCGGGCATCGCGCAAAGCCTGGGCCGCGTGCTGAGCGCCGAGGGCATCCACCACCCGCCGATGGAAGCGGGCCTCGCCCGCATCGAACGCCTGGCCGAGGAAGGGAACACGCCGCAACTGGCCGAGCGCAAGCCCTGGTTCTGCGCCGGCTGCCCGCACAATTCCTCGACCGTGATCCCCGATGGCAGCCGCGCCTATGCCGGCATCGGCTGCCACTACATGGTCCAGTGGATGGACCGCGAGACCACCGGCTTCACCCATATGGGCGGCGAGGGCGCCAACTGGATCGGCGAGGCGCCGTTCTCGACACGCGGCCATGTGTTCCAGAACCTCGGCGACGGCACCTACAACCATTCCGGCATCATGGCGATCCGGGCGGCGGTCGATTCCGGCGTCACCATGACCTACAAGATCCTCTACAACGACGCCGTTGCGATGACCGGCGGCCAGCGCCACGAGGGCGGCCTGAAGCCCCGCCAGATCGCCGAGGAGGTGATGGCCGCGGGCGTCAAGCGCCTGATCGCGGTGGTGGACGAGAAGGAGGGCACGCCCGACCTGCCGCCCCGCGTGCAGGTGCATCCGCGCGAGAACCTGATGGCGGTGCAGCGCGAACTGGCGCAAGTGCCCGGCGTCACCGCGATCCTCTACGTCCAGACCTGCGCCGCCGAAAAACGCCGCCGCCGCAAGCGCGGCACCTTCCCCGACCCCGACCGGCGCGTGTTCATCAATCCGTCGGTCTGCGAGGGCTGCGGCGATTGCGGCGTGCAGTCGAACTGCGTGGCGATCCTGCCCAAGGAGACGCCGCTGGGGCGCAAGCGCCAGATCGACCAGTCGGCCTGCAACAAGGATTTCTCCTGCCTCAAGGGCTTCTGCCCCAGCTTCGTGACGGTCGAGGGGGCGAAGCCGAAAGCGCGCGCCGCATCCGATTTCGCGATGCCCGACCTGCCCGCGCCCATGGTGCCGGCGCTCACCGGCCCGTGGAACATGCTGATCACCGGCGTCGGCGGCACCGGCGTCGTCACGGTGGGCGCGTTGCTGACGATGGCCGCGCACCTGGAAGGCAAGGGCGCCTCGGAAATGCAGATGGCGGGCCTTGCGCAGAAGGGCGGCGCAGTCTCGATCCACACCCGCATCGCGCCGCGGCCCGAGGACATCACCTCGGTCCGCGTGGCGGCGGGCGAGGCCGATGCGGTGATCGGCGGCGATCTGGTGGTCACCGCCGCCCCCAAGACCATGCAGGCGATGGAGCGCGGCCGCACCCGGGTGCTGTGCAACTCGGCCGAGATCGTGACCGGCGATTTCACCCACGACACCGAATTCCACATCCCCGGCAAGGGCCTGCGCCTGCAGCTCGAACGCCGGGTGGGCGCCGAGGCGCTGACCATGGTCGACGCCCAGCGCCTGGCCGAGGTCATGCTGGGCGATGCGATCTTCGCCAACGTGCTGCTGCTGGGCGCCGCCTGGCAGGCCGGCATGGTGCCGCTGTCGGAGGCCGCGATCCTCAGGGCGATCGAGCTGAACGGCGCGGGGGTCGAGGGCAACCTGCGCGCCTTCGCCATCGGCCGCTGGGCGGTGGCCTTCCCTGCCGATGCGCAGGCCGCCACCGACGGCAAGGTGGACGCGGCCGAGACGCCCGCCGAAAAGATCGCGCGGCGCGCCGATTTCCTGGTCGGCTACCAGGGCGCGGGGCTGAAGAAGCGGTATC